>JACUTX010000397.1 GCA_014859615.1 Desulfuromonadales bacterium
TATCGACAGCAGATCCGCTGTTTTGTCGATCGTCGCCCGGAAATTTATGGCACCCTCCCCTGACTTCACCCCACACAGACGAGCAGCCGCGTAATCAACTACAAATCAGGCGCGTAGAGTCCCGAAGAATTTGTACAGAAATAATTGCACAGTGCCCGGTTCGGGTCTATACTTGCCGTTCACTTTTATACTTTCTTAGCGGAGCTAACTATGAAAAAAATCACACTATATCCCCTGATTGCCGTTTTTATCCTGAGCGGATGTGCCGAAACCACCAGCAACACCCAGAAAGGGGCTGGCTATGGCGCGGTTATCGGCGCAGCCTCCGGTGCCCTGATCGGTCAGGCGGCCGGCAAAGATACCAAAGCAACACTGATCGGCGCGGGGATCGGTGCGGCCGTAGGGGCCGGAACCGGTGCAGGGATCGGCAACTATATGGATAGGCAGGAAGCAGAGATGCGTGCCGCCTACGCCTCCATCGAAGGGGTCAATATCGATCGGCAGGGTGAAATTCTGCTCATCACCTTCCGCTCCGACAATCAATTTAAGGTCGGCAGTTTCACCCTTGCCCCTTCAGCCCAGGACGATGTCGCCAGACTCGGCAATATCCTGACCCGTTATGATAAGACGACAGTCCTGGTCAGCGGCCACACCGACAGCACCGGCAGTGAATCACTCAATCAGACCCTCTCCGTTAACCGTGCCAACGCTGTCTATAATATTCTGATCGCTTCCGGATTAGCGAGGAACCGCGTCTCTGTGGTCGGTTTTGGTGAAAGCCGCCCGATCGCCGACAACAGCACCGAGTATGGCCGCCAGGTCAATCGCCGGGTCGAGATTAAGGTTTCACCAATATTGAAGTGACCCTTCGCACCGGATCAATAAAACGGCCGGTCTGCATTGCAGACCGGCCGTTTTTTATTCTTAATGACGAATAAGCCCTCATTCAACCAGAAGATCAGAACTTATATGGAAACGATAAAGCTTAAAAATGCCATCGCGATCAAGGAGCTTGAGAGCGATCATGGCATCGCCGTTCGCATATTTTGCCTTGACATCATATTCGAGAACGGTCTCAATCCCGATATCGATCGGTTCATCCAAGTAGAGTTTTTTAAAGACCGGCTCTTCCATGCTCTGCAGCTCTCCAAGCTTTGCAGACAGAGTCATGACCCGGACAACTCTCTCTTCCGGAATTGTTTCTAAAACTTCGGGAGCTATCAATCGTCTGGTGATTTCAGGATCCCATTTTGAAAGATCGGCGATCACCTGCTCGATATAGGGTTGAGCCTTATCAGAATAGGCCGCCCCCTCTTGTTTTTCATAAAGCTTGATTCCGACAGTAATGGAAACTATCGTCAGGAGCCAAACGGCAATCATGATAAAAAACTTTTTCAGATTATGCGGCTTTATCTCGTCTTCCATTCTCTTTATATCTCTCTATGGGAAAAAGGTTAT
>JACUTX010000398.1 GCA_014859615.1 Desulfuromonadales bacterium
ATGCTGCATGATATGATTATTGGCGACCGAAAGGAGATTAAAGCCACCTTTTTTCAGCAGGTGGAGAGTTTCCGGCGCCGCCCGCATCATCCGGCTATCGTTCCTGTTGTCATCAAGACCGGAGTCAGAGATAACGCATTCCAGATTGCCAAAGGATAAATCACTCTCAGTCAGCAGCTGCCGAACACCCTGAAAGGGATCATAGTTTGGGTCCTGGCTGATACGACTACGCACACCCAAGCCAATCATCATGGCTCTGTCACCCAGATTAATATCACCGACTGCAGAGAGTACCGACAACTGTTCCATAACTGAACCTAACAGACCTGTTTAGGTCGAAAATTTTTAAAAAGAGCAACGGCGCGACTGCACAGATACAAAAAATAGACGCCTGAAAGTGAAAAAAAACCTTCTTTAAATCCACCCAGTTTTTTAAACGACTTATAGCTCGGGGCCGCCCCGATCAGCATTATCAGCAAGATCGACAAATAGATGTTCACCCCAAAAGTGAGGAAATAAACTAACGTCATAACCCCAAAAAAATGCAGGAACAGATACATGGTGAGCAGATCAATATTTTTGTGATGCAACAAGAGCCCAATTGAATCACCGTGCCAGAACTCCCTCTTAACAAAAGCAAGGATATTTGCGGGATGGCCACAATTGAAAATCAAGAACCTGTTTGTGCGTAACAATAAAAACCCCTTTGCTCTAAGTCGTAACGACAGGTCCGAATCCTCTCCGATAGAAAGAACGCCGTTAAAACCGTCGACCTGGTCAAATGCATCACGCCGAACCGCAAAAAAACCAGAGCTAAGATTCCCGACAGCCATAGATTGATTCGGTTTGTCAAATAAGCGGGTATGAAAATACCAGGTCCGTTGCATCCACGAAACGGGTTCTACCGGCCGAAGACCATCGGGACCGATAGCGTGACAACTTTGCGTATTGAAAATTGTTATTACAGTGCTAATCACATTTGTTGTGAAAATATTATCGGCATCCGAAAAGAGTAAAAATCCTCCAAAAGCCTGAGAGGCTCCGTAATTTCGCAGATCAGCAATCGATGCGTCTGGTCTTATATAAACCTTCGCGCCGAAGGTGCGGCTATAATCGACTGTTTTATCGGTCGAACCATTATCGACCACTATAATTTCACAGTTAAATTCTTCATTGAGCCCGGCCTGCGCTGCTATCGATTCGAGCAGCCGGCCGATATTCTTCTCCTCATTATAAGCAGGAATGATGACAGAGACCATTGGCAGCATATTCACCGATTTAACTCCAACTGATAAGAGTCTGCATAACTCGACACAACCGACCTCAGAGAGAGATTATTTTGAACTTTTTCAACCGCCTTATTGCTAAGTCGTTGCTGAAGAGATTTTGAACGGATCAGCTTCGTACAACAGGCAGCCAACCCCTCTGGATCCCCGGCAGAGACCATCAGC
>JACUTX010000104.1 GCA_014859615.1 Desulfuromonadales bacterium
TATCGGATTAATGTCGGGTGTGACATCTGGCGCAAGGGTAGGTGTCGATGTCCTGCTCAGAGTAGGTGCAGTACTGGCAGGATTCCTCCGCCTTTCGCAACAGGCTCATAGTCTCTGACAATCTTTAAATAGTGGTCAACTCAAACTGAAAATATCTCGACTCGTCTAATCGTTTTTGGGTGGCAATCAACAGGGGTGTAGATACGGGGTCATTTTGTCTCCGACGTCCCATTAGTCGTTGCGATTTAAAGAGAAGTGCTGTTCCACAAAATCAGAGATGCTGGCAGGATCGTTCAGATTCAGCAGCGGGACATCCAGGTCGAGTTGCGAATCACTGGCGACTGCAATGAGGGTTGGGTCGAACTTCTCTCCACGGCAAAGGAGGGTGGCGCTGCGGGCAGCGCGATGGACCTCGATTTTTGGGAGTCCGCTGAGCTTGAAACCTTCGGTGACGACCAGGTCTACATTGGCAAAGTAGCTGCTAATCAGCTCGTCGATCGGGGGCGCGGCCGAATGTTTTTTGATGATCGCCAGTTTCTCCGGGGAACTGATCAGGGTGGTGTCTGCTCCGGCCGCAGTCAGGCGGTAGCTGTCTTTCCCTTCATGGTCAATATTGAAGCTGTGTGCATCATGTTTGATGGCACCGACACGATACTTGCGGCGTTTGAGCTCTGCGATCACCTGTTCGAGCAAGGTGGTCTTTCCGGTACCGGATTTAGCGACGAACGACACGGCAGGCGTTTTCATCGGATTCCTCCAAAAGATGAGATCGGAAACAGCATAAATTCGATTTAAATAAATTGAACCGTGACGGTCTCTCCGGCCGCAAAAAAATCGCGCTCGGCTGGCAGGATGGCGATGCCGTTGGCGCGCAGCATGGTGCAGACAATCCCGGTGTTCTGGTCGCCCGAGCTGTTGATGGTCAGCTCCCCGTTCTCGTTAGTGATAAAAACCCGCATAAACTGAACGCGCCCAGGTTTCTTACGGGTCGCCTCCTTGAGCGTCGCCTTGAACAAGGGCTTTATAACCTGGCGGTGTCCCATCATCTTGAGCAGAGCCGGTCGCACGAACTGTTCAAAAGTGATCATGGACGAGACCGGATTGCCCGGCAGAGAGAAGACCGGGGTGGTCCCCTTGAGGCTAAAAGTGGTCGGGCGCCCCGGCTTGATATCAACCTTCCAGAAGAGCTGTTTGACGTCCAGTTCCGCCAGAACTTCGCGGACAAAATCCCGGTCTCCGGCAGAGACGCCGGCTGAGGTGATCAGTGCGTCGTACTCAAGCCCGGCTGTGAGTTTATCGCGCAGGCTGGCATGGTTATCCCGGGCGATGCCGAGCATGACCGGTTCGGCTCCGAGCTCATGGACGGCTGCTGCCAGCGACCATGAGTTGCTGTTGACGACGACGTCAGAAGAGAGCGGATCTCCGAGTTCAATCAGCTCGTCGCCGGTGGAGAGGATTGCCACTTTCGCCTTTCGATAGACCGGAATTTCGACGTAGCCAAACGAGGCGAGCATATTGATCGCGGCCGGGCGCAGGGCGCTGCCGGTGCTCATAGTCAGATCATTCTGGCGGATATCCTCGCCGCGAAAACGGATATGATCGAGCGAATTAACCGGGCCGTGAATAATGACTTCGGTCTCCCGCTCCTCAGCCTCTTCAAAGGGGACCACGGCATTGCAGCCGGTCGGTATCGGTCCACCGGTCATGATTTTAACCGCACACCCTTGTGTTAATGACGGTTCGCCCCGCCCGCCGGCCGGTATGTAGCCGGTGATCTGCAAGGTGACCTCAGGCCGCTGGCAGTCTTCCGAACGGACAGCGAATCCATCCATGGCCGAATTATCGAAGCGCGGCAGGTCGAAGGGGGCAGAAATGTCGACGGCCAGGGCCCGTCCGAACGATTCCAGAAGTGGAACGGTTTCCGGGGGGAGTTGCGTGATGTTGTTAAGGATCAGACTTCTTGCATATTCAAACGATCTGGACATAGAGGGGTCTCCGTCGAAGTTGAAAGGGGCTGACTTCCGGCTATTCGTCCATCCTGCAGGCGAATGGTGTCGGCACCGAGTCGGTCGGACAGTGTTGGGTCGTGGGTTGAGAGAATGACTGTAAGGTCCGTGCTGTTGAGGCTGACGAGAAATGATTCCATGCTGAAACTTTGATCGATGTCGAGACCGGCCATCGGTTCGTCGAGGAGCAATACCCGCGGCTTCAGTGCGAGAGCTCTGGCGATGGCGACACGGCGCAATTCACCACCGGAGAGTTGATCGGCGCTGCGCTGTTCAAAACCGGCCAGTCCGACGGTTTGCAGCGACCAGCAGAGTAACCGATCCTGCTCCCTTTTCGGAAGGCGGCGCAGTTTGAGGGGATAACGGATATTGTCGCCCACACTCCCCTTAAGCAGGTATGGGGTCTGATGGGTCAGGGTGATCTCCCGGCGGATCTGTTGCAGCCCTGCCCCGCACAAGGGGAGCCGTTTCCCTCGATACAGCAGCTCCCCGCTACCGGGGCGGCGCAACAGACCGAGCAGGTCGAGCAGGGAACTTTTCCCCGAGCCGTTGGGTCCGGTCAGACAGGTGAGGCGCCCGGCAAATAGTTCGAGCTGGTGAATGTTAAGCACCGGCTTGCTGTCGTAGGCGCAGGAGATGTTGCACAAGGTGTAGAGAGATTCCATATCGTTACCTCTGTTGCAGGAGGTTTAAAAACAGGTTGATTCCCAGAGCGACACACATCAGTACCAGACCGAGGGCGAGGGCAAAGGAGAATTCCCCCTTTCCGGTCTCAAGTGCGATCGCTGTTGTCATGGTTCGGGTATACCCACGGATATTGCCGCCGAGCATCATCGCCACCCCGACTTCGGCGATGATCCGGCCGAACCCGGCGACCACTCCAGCTAGAACCACGAAACGGACTTCGCGCAGCATCTGCCAGGCACTTTCAAGCGGTCCGGCTCCCAGTGTGCGCAGGGTCGGCAGGATGCGAGCGTCGGCTCCACAGGCGGCCGAAACGGTATAGTGGGCGACGATCGGCGTCGCCAGAATGATCTGTCCGATCATCATTGCCGCTGGGGTGAAGAGGAGGCCGAACTGACCAAACGGCGCCTGTCGGCTGATCAGTCCGTAGACGATCAGGCCAATGACCACTGTCGGGAGCGCCATCAAGGTGTTGAGTCCGGTCAGCACAAGACGGCGCCCCTTGAACCGGTAGATTCCGATTGTCATCCCGACCGGAATCCCCAGAATCGAGGCGACGACAATGGCACAGATCGAGACGTAGAGAGACGTCCAGACAGTTCGTACCACCTCTCCGTCGAGGTTGATAATTAATGCCAGGGCGGTACCCAGCGATTCGCCGAAGAAATTCATAACGACTTTCGGTTAGTAAGTAAAGAAAAGCTGCTGACCGTATTTGCGGAACGAGGCGATGATCTGCTGCCCTTTTGAACCGGTCAGAAATTCGACAAAGTCTTGTGCCAGCGCGTGCTTCACGTGTGGATGCCTTTCCGGGTTTATCGGGATGACCCCATAAGGGTTGAACAGGGTCTTGTGTCCTTCGGTCATCACCACCAAGTCGGTCTTGCCGGTCATGGCGATATAGGTGCCGCGGTCGGAGAGGGTGTAACCACGCAGCTCAGTCGCCATGCCGATCACCTCGCCCATGCCGCGACCCGCTTCCAGATACCAGTTGCCCTCCGGTTCGATTCCGGCGCTTTCCCAGAGCGAGCGTTCTTTGCTGTGGGTCCCCGAGTCGTCGCCGCGAGAGACGAAAGGTGACCGGGTGTCGGCAATACGCTTTAACGCTTCGGCTCCGGAGCTACTTCCCTTGATAACGGCCGGGTCGGCTGGCGGGCCGAGGATGACAAAATCGTTGTACATGACATCGCGGCGGTCGACGCCGTACCCCTCCCGTATGAATTTGTCTTCGCGGGCGCGGGCATGAACGAGGATGATATCGACATCGCCAGCCTCGCCAAGCTTGATCGCTTTGCCGGTGCCGACCGCGATGACATCGACCTTGCAACCGTTCGCCTGTTCAAAAGGTGGGAGGAGAACGCCGAGCAGCCCGGAATTTTCAGTAGAGGTGGTGGTGGCAAGCCGGAGATGTTCCCGACTCAATGCCGGGGTGGCACAGAGCAGTATCAGGATTAGACTGAGGGACAGGGTGTGACGTTTCGACATGAAAAATCTTCTCCTTATTGTTGGCGGTTTGTCGAATGTAAAAAGGGCCCCTTCAGAAGGAAAGGGCCAGGATGCATGCTGTTGCATCAACTGGGGTCTCCTTTCCAAAAGGGAGGTGCTGCTGTTTCCGGCAGAACCCATCGACCGGCCACCATGAGGGATAAAACCTTTTAGGGATAACGGTTCGGAGATCAATTGTCTTTTTTTGCTGAAATTAATCGCTCTTTTTTCTTTTATACGGTGTGTCCTCTCCTGAAGAAGGCGGATAATTGTCACGGAGTGAAAAATATTCCTGTGGGGTGTTGACGTTGAGAAACGACTGCTCGTCCGGGTCGATCGGGCTCAAATCTGCGATTGTAACCTCGATCACTGTGACTTGAGAGAAAAAACCGACGATTCTTTTTTTCCCGGCATCCAGTGCATTCTCCATCGCAGGAATGCACCGTTTGTTATAAAGGGCGTGCAACGGCTCGGGGCCGTGCGTTCCGATCGGGATGACTACGTCACCTTCCGTCGCCCGGTTGCAGAGCTGTGTTATTGCCTCTGGATTGATGAACGGCATGTCGCAGGCGACGATAAATGCGGTGTCATTGCCAGCATGACAGAGTCCTGAATGGATACCGGCCAGCGACCCCTGGGCAGAGTAGATATCCGGTACCTTGCGGCATGGAATAGAGTTGTAAAGATCGGGGCTGTTGGTAACGATGATCACCTCCGTAAACAGTTCCGCCATGGTGCGATAGGTGTGATCGATAAAGCGCGCCCCGCGGAATGGCAGGAGTGATTTATCGCTCCCCATGCGGCGGCTTTCGCCGCCGGCGAGGATCACCCCGGTAATATCGGCAATCCGTTCTTTGCCGGTCGTGATCTGCAGCTGCTGCGGTCGACTGTAGACTTCCAGTGTCTCGCCACGCAGATAGCCGATCAGGGTGATTCCGGCCTGTTCGCAGAGTTTAATCGCTTTGTCAGTCGCCGAGGTGCGTGAAGCGATCAGGCCAATACCGAGCCGGGCAGCCTTGGCGACCATCTCGGTTGAAACCCGTCCTGATGTGACCAGCATCTTGTTGTGTAATTCTATCCCTTTGAACCAGGCCTCGCCAGCGAGGCGATCAAAGGTGTTGTGCCGGCCGATATCTTCGGCAAAGAGGAGGAGGCCGTTCTCATCCCCTATTGCCGCCGAATGGATGCCGCCGTGGCTGCGATACTGTTCAGCTTGTTTAGCAAGCTGGCTCATTAGCCGAAACAGGCTGTCGCTCGTGTATTTGCGCAGTCGTTCGGGTGCGTCACTCCGTAGCTGCCGGGGGAGATTGTAGCTGATCCCGGTGCCGCAGCCGGAGGTGAGGGTCGGCTGCAGTTCCGCCGGGAGCTCTCCTTTCAGGCGGACTTCGGCCAGACCAAAATCGGCACAGATACCAAGGGACTGAATATCGTCGAGCGATTCGACAAACCCCTGCAATCGGAAGAAGCCGACCAGTAGAAAATTGAGCTGATGCGGCGAACAGATCAGCGTGGCCAGTTCGCGTCCATTGACCCTCAGGCGCAAGGGGTACTCCTCAACCACGTGGCGGTGGGCAGGGTGCAGTCGTCCGTTTTTTAACTGATAGATGTTTTGTGGTTTTTTCTCAGTCATAGGGAGTCCCCCTCAGTTTTTAAGGGTCCTTTTCCCTTTAACAAACCCCTCTTTCTGGGCTATCAGATCGAGGTACAGGGTGTTGAGATCTTCAACATCCATCGGCAACCCTTCACCAAGTTCCCGGCTGTCGACCACCTTGAGGTATCCTGAACACTTGCGGCATATATCGACCCGGTAGCCGGCCTCACCTTCGGCGGTAAAGTACTCGAGGCTGTCACTCTCCTCGTTGCCGCAATAGCTGCACTTGAGTCGCG
This sequence comes from Desulfuromonadales bacterium, assembly GCA_014859615.1. GTDB lineage: Bacteria > Desulfobacterota > Desulfuromonadia > Desulfuromonadales > UBA2294 > Kmv16. The sequence goes on from JACUTX010000104.1 coordinate 6,063, forward strand.
TGACGCTCCAATCGCTGGTGCAGATTGAACAGTGTAGTCGTTTCTCCCCTTCTTTACCGGCCAATTCCCCCATCGACGGAGCTCCGCCACAGATCGGACAGTACCCTTTCTTCCAGTCGCTGTAGTCTGGCCGGGGGATCTCTTTCAGCCACTCCTGCAGGCCGAAGGCGAGGGTGGTCGAGCAGATATACTCCAGCAATGCCGACGGGATCTGCAGCTCGCTGGCGAACGCTTCCAGCGGTGCACGATCCTTCTCCAGACAGGCGACCAGCAGCGCCTTGATCGGGATGCTGCCAGCTTTTTGCGCATCGGCAATCTGGTTCAGTTCACTTTTTCCTTCCTGCCCGAGCTCGATCAGGTTTTCGACCAGCGCAGCGAAAAATTTTCCAGCCGGTTCAGGATCAATCTGCAGTTCGGCGCCGGTCAAAAGAGGAAAGCCGGCCTGTCGCCGTGAATCCCAACTTTTCAGGTCTGTGCTGAAGCTTAGCCATTGATTCGGTTGCCGATGTAAAAACTGTGAAAGGGCGGTATGGAAATCATAGATTTCTGCGTCTTGCGGGCGCCGTTTGCGCAAGGTTTTCAACCGCTTCAGTTTGGTTTCAAGCAAAAGCATAAGTTCTCTCCTTATGGTCAGTTTCCCGGTGGGCGGATGGCGCTGACCGGCTGGCAGGTTCCTGTCAGGCTGCGTAAAAAGGCTTCAAGGGCGCGTTTTTCTTCTGCGGTCAAACCAAGAGGTTTGAGCAGTTTCGATTTGTCTGGGTCATTCCCCCCCCTGGTTGAAATATTCAATCACCTCGGTTAGGGTTGCGATGCTGCCGTTATGCATGTAGGGGCCGGTCTGCTCCACCTGCCGCAGTGGTGGTGTGCGAAACGCGCCCATGTTACTTGCCTCGCGGGTTACAACATAGTCCCCCGGATCGCGATCCATCGCCTTCAGCCCCATTTCCCCGAGGAAAAAGTTGCGGGTCGAACGGTGCTGGGGATTGTTGATCAGTTCGGGGAGTTCGGCAACGCCGAGGTTGTAAAACTTTTGATCGGTCAAAAGGCTTCCGGCGTGGCATTTTGCGCAGGTGCCGCGCTCACCGAAAAAGATGGTCATCCCCTGTTTCTCATCGGCTCCCAATACATGCAGATCACTGTGCAGATAACGATCAAAGAGGGAGTTTGTCACGAGCAGAGTCCGTTCAAATGCGGCCAGCGCACCGACGATTCGCTCAAGGGTGACACCCCACGCCCAGGCTTTTTCGAACAGTTGCTGATACTCCGGGATCTCCCTGAGCTTGGCAACCAGGTATCGGGGATTCAGATTCATTTCGAAAGAGGTATGGATCGGGCCTAACGCCTGATCTTCGAGTCCCTAGCTCCGTCCGTCCCAGAAAAAGCTATTCAGGTAGCCGACATTCAGTAGGCTGTTGGTATGGCGCCAGTGCTTGTTGGTCGGATAGGCAGAAGAAATCTTGCGACCGTCGGCAAACGCTTCATCCTGTATGTGGCAGACGGCACAGCTGACAGTCCCATCGCCGGAGAGGCGTCGTCACGATAGCGGTAGGGATAGTGCTTTCCCTTTATCCTCTTCCAGAACCTGCTCGACGGTCGGACCGATCACCTGACAATAAGATCATTGAAGTCGATAAATTCGATCATGGTCACGGCGGCATCGGTCGGACCCCGGCTCGGGGCATCTCCGAGCGGGACATTGATTAACGGTTGTTCTGCTGCACCGGCTGCTGTTGCCAGCAGACTCAGCATCAGGACGATCAGTAACCGCATCATTCTCCCTCCTCTGTTGTTCGAAAAGGTGACTCCGCAGCCGATTTTCTTACCAGCTCATCGGCTGCGGAGCAGTTGTCTAATCTTTTCCGGTCACCTCTTTGTACCACTTGTTGGCGTGCTTCTTGGCCCAGACTTTTTTCACCTGCCCCCAGAGCATCCCATCGACGGTCCCCGGGTTGCCGATGGTGGCGAGGTAAATGTGCACCACCGCCCCCATCATGAAGAGGATAAAAAAGAGGCCATGCAGCATCAATGAAAATTGGGTCAGCCCGCGATCCATGGCGGTCGGGGTCCAGATAACATAGCCGGTCAGTCCGAGAATCACTGTTGCAACGATCGAGAAGAGCGCGAACAGTTTCTGTCCGGCGTTGAATTTCCCCTGCGGTATTTCTGTCTCTTCCTTAGACAAATAACCGCCGAAGGCCTTGAACCATTTGGCATCATCACTGTCAAACCGGCAGGTATCCCTGGCGTGGGAGAGAAACAGTAGAATCGAAGTGATCAGAAATGAAATTCCGGCGATCTTGTGGGCGAG
>JACUTX010000105.1 GCA_014859615.1 Desulfuromonadales bacterium
TGCGTCCCCGCATGGGAACACAGGCCTTTTTTTGTTTTCGGATTTTACGCTGTTGCCCCGCTTATTTAATGATGATACAAGACATGATTCAGGAGGGATCATGATTTTGCGTAAAAAGATTGAAATTGAAGGTATCGTACAGGGGGTCGGTTTTCGTCCTTTTGTCTATACCATGGCCAGGCAGTGGGAGATTAACGGCTTTGTGCTGAATGATAGCCGTGGGGTTGTCGTTGAAGCCGAGGGACCATTGGAAGCTTTGGCCGGTTTTCTGTTTGCAATCCGCTCTAACATCCCACCGCTCGCTTCTATCTCCCGTTTTGATTTGACCGATCTTGCGCCAACCGGTCTGAATGGGTTTGAAATACGGCAGAGCGATCTATCGGTGGCGACCGTTGCCCAGGTGGCACCCGACTCCTACGTCTGTGACGACTGTCTCGCCGAACTATTCAATCCAAAAGACCGACGTTATCGCTACCCGTTTATCAACTGCACACATTGCGGACCGCGCTACTCGATTATTACCGGTATTCCTTATGACCGGCCCAAAACCAGCATGAGCGATTTTCTCATGTGTCCGGCCTGTCAGGCTGAGTATGATGACCCGGCCTCGCGTCGCTTTCATGCACAACCGAACGCCTGCCCGGATTGTGGACCGGTCCTCTCCTTAACGACCTCGCAAGGGGAGATGGTTAAAGTCGATGATCCGGTTTCTGCGGCAATAGAACTGCTGCGTACGGGGAAAATCGTGGCTATCAAAGGTCTGGGCGGTTACCATCTGGCGGTTGATGCTCAGAACGATGCAGCGGTACAAAAGTTACGCCGACGCAAACAGCGCGATGAGAAACCTTTTGCCCTGATGTCGTACACGATCGATCAGGTGGTTGAATATGCCCGCACCGAAGCTTGGGAAGTGCCGCTGCTGGCCGCACCAGAGCGGCCGATTGTGTTGCTGCCGAAAAAAATTGGCTGCGCTATTGCGCCGTCGGTCGCACCACGCAATCGTCTTTTTGGCGTGATGCTCCCAAGCACTCCTTTGCACTTTCTGTTACTTAAGGATTCATTTTTAGCGCTGGTGATGACAAGCGGCAACGTCTCGGACGAACCAATGCTCTTTGAGGATGACGAGGCGATCACCCGGCTCGGGTCGATTGCCGACTACTTTCTGATTCATAACCGCCGTATTCATATCCGTACCGACGATTCCATTGCCCGGTTCATGGCCGGGAAGACTGTTTTGCTGCGCCGCTCCCGCGGTTATGTTCCCCGCCCCTTGTTTTTGCAAGAAGAGTTGCCGACAATTCTTGCGACCGGTGCCGAATTAAAGAGTACCGTCTGTCTGACGCAGGGTGATCGCGCTTTTTTAAGCCAGCATATCGGTGATCTGCAAAATTCCGAGGTTTTCGATTCTTTCAAGCGGACCATCTCTCACCTGCAGGAGGTTCTTGAGATTACCCCAAAGATTGTTGCTCACGATCTGCACCCTGATTTTTATTCGACCCGCTATGCTGAACAGCTCGGCGAGGTCGAAACTGTCGCTGTGCAGCATCATCACGCACATCTCGCCAGCTGCCTGGCTGATAACGGTTTTGCAGGAAAAGAGGCGATCGGCATCATATTTGATGGCCTCGGTTATGGCGACGATGGCCGGATTTGGGGGGGGGAGTTTCTGGTCGGTGGGTTTGATGGCTTTAAGCGTTATGGCCATTTTTCTAATATTCCGATGCCCGGTGGCGACGCTGCGGTTAAGGAACCGATCCGAATGGCATTGAGCTATCTGATCCGGGTCTACAAAGAGAACCTGCCGCGATTGGCTTTGTTCGATAAGATTTCACCGGACGATCTCGCTCTCTATCGACAGATGATTGAAAAAAAAATCAACTCGCCGCTGACATCAAGCTGCGGACGTCTGTTTGATGGTGTCGCAGTAATGCTCGGTCTGCGTGATACGGTCAGTTTTGAAGGGCAGGCGGCGATGGAACTGGAGCAGATTGCCGATCTTGAGGAAGAGGGGTGTTACTCTTTTAATCTCTGGAAGGATGAAGGGGGATTTGTTCTCGGCTATCCGGCTCTGATTTCGGCGATTGTCGATGATATCGTTGCAAAAGAGAGAGCACCAATCATCAGTGCCCGCTTCCACAATACCATGGCCGAGGTCGCTTTATCGGCGACCCGCCTGATCTGGAATCTGACCGGCCTGGAGACGGTCGCCCTCTCGGGGGGGGTCTTTCAGAACCGTCTTTTGCTTGAAAAGACGGTCTATCTCCTTGAGTCAGACGGTTTTACAGTGTTGACCCATGCGCGCGTTCCACCCAACGATGGCGGCATCGCTCTCGGACAGGCGCTGATTGCTGCGCATCAGGTGGCGAAGCGAGGTTGAGTCACGTTCAAAAGAATAAAAAAATGTGCAGCCGAATCGGCTGCACATTTTTTTGATCAGTCGTTGTCAATCCCGTCAGCCTGTTTCTGTCTCGTCGCTCATCTCTTCTGTGATCGTTTTTGCCATCACCAGATCGTCGACCGAAAAGACCTTGTCGATATCGAGGATGATGACAAACCGGTCATCGAGATTCCCCATCCCTTTGATAAACTCGGTGTTCAGCCGGGTTCCGATGCGTGGCGGCGGTTCGATCTGTGAAGACTTAAGGTCGATCACCTCGCGGACGGAATCGGCCAGGGCACCGACCGTGACCGCTTCTCCATCGACATCGACTTCAACGACGACGATGCACGAATTGCGGGTGCGATCTGCATCCTTCATTTTGAATTTGCGGCGCATGTCGATCACCGGTACCACACTGCCGCGCAGATTGATGACGCCGAGCATGTAGTCCGGTGTCTGTGGCACCCTGGTGACCTCGGAAAAATCGAGCACCTCCTTGGCTTTAATGACGTCGATGGCAAAGATATCGTCGGCCAGGCTGAAGGTCAGAAACTGTGTGGTCTCCATCATTTCGGCAACAGTCATTATTTCCTCCTTAATATCGCTCAAATTCATGGTCAAGCTCGTCTTTACGACCAGCAATGTTGATGTTTACATCTTTGCCGTTCCCTTTTGTTTTGGCTTCTCCATACGGCAAAGCGTGTTGTTTGTTTGATCTTTTCTCTATATGTGCGACCTTGACCTGATCAGGCTGTCTGTTGCCGAGCATCGAATTTTGGCGCACGTCAATTTTGAAATAGTCGATCATCCCCTGTAGCTGCTCCGACTGACTTGAGAGCTCTTCGGCGGTAGAGGCCATCTCTTCGGAAGCCGAGGCGTTCTGCTGGATAACCTGATCGAGCTGCTGAATCGCTTTGTTGATCTGATCGGCTCCGGCGTCCTGCTCGCGACTGGCGGCGGTGATCTCCTGAACCAGTTCAGCGGTCTTCTGGATATTGGGGACGACGATTTTGAGCAGTTCGCCAGCCCTTTCGGCGACATCGACACTTGAGGTCGATAGATTACTGATCTCGCCAGCGGCGATCTGACTCCGTTCAGCCAATTTACGGACTTCGGCTGCAACCACCGCAAATCCTTTGCCGTGTTCGCCGGCTCGGGCCGCCTCGATGGCGGCGTTGAGAGCGAGCAGATTGGTCTGCCGGGCGATCTCTTCGATAATCATAATCTTGCTGGCGATATCTTTCATCGCCGCAACGGTGTTGACAACAGCGGCGCCCCCCTCTTGTGCATCTTTTGCCGCCTGTACGGCAATCTTCTCGGTCTCCTGAGCGTTGTCGGCATTCTGCCTGATATTGGCGGTCATCTGCTCAATACTGCTCGAAGCCTCTTCGGCGGCCGCCGCCTGCTCAGAAGCCCCTTGGGACATCTCTTCGGACGAAGCACTCATCGTCTGACTGCCGGAAGCGACGTTGTCGGCGGAGAGACGGACGTTGTTGATCACATCACGCAGTACTTCGACCATTTTTTTAAGTGAAGTGCCTAACTGGTCTTTTTCCGAGGAGAGCTTAACTTCAGCATTCAGATTCCCTTTGGAGATATCTTCAGCAACATCAGCCTGGCGTCCGAGACTCTCTGCCATATTATCCATAGAGTCAGTGAGCTGGCCGATCTCGTCTTTACGACCCAGCGTGAGTCTTTGACTGAAATCACCCAACGCGATCTGTTCGGCGAATTTAACGCCTTGATTCATTGGTCTGGCTATGCCTCTGGAGATGATGAAGCCAAAGGTAAGCGCACTGATGACCCCGATGAGTACGGATATAAGGGCAAAAGATTTGCTGGTCTTTGATGCCGCAGAAGCCTGGGTGCGTTGTTCATCGGCAAACTTTCGGGCTAATTCTGACATATTATCCAAAATTGACATTGTGCTGCCGAATGCCGCTCTTCCGCTCCCAAATCCGACCGTTTTGGCCTGGTCGAGTCTCTCTATCTGGCTGTCAATATAATTCTGATTATCAGTAAAGACGGTTTGAATCTCATCCAATGTTGGATTGACCTGGTTATTGAAGATAGTCTTTGCTTCTGTATTTTTCCCTTGGGCGATATTCTGATTAATAGCAACTCCGAGAGAGTGCAGTTTTTCATGCGGATCTTTAAAATTTTCAAGCAGTCGCATAAGCTGCGAATCTTGGGAAGAATAGGTTGAGAGCCACTTGCCGAGCCCACATTGGCTCGGGTCGATTTGGCCGGTAAATTGTCTGTTTGACATAATTGATAAATCGAGATCTCTAACCCATCTGAGATGGTCAATATTCCGGCCAAGAATTATTGACGATACCAATCCTACGTCGTCAATCATGACTGGTTTTGCCAGGTCAACCAGTTTCTTATGCTCTATTTTCCAACTTGCCAAAGCTGTTTGCGCTTTTTCCCACTCAATTTGCTCTTCTTCCTCTTTTTCTGTTTCTGCGTAGAGGTCAAGGCCGGTTTGCAAACCGGCCCATCTTATCTCAAGATTATTGATTTCATGTAGTCTGTCATCAAATGTGATGCCGGGATTGATCATTGTTCTTTCGGCAGATTTAATGGCATTCATTTCTTCCATGATTAATCCCAATCCCTGGATAGCTGGCAGGTGGGTTCCGCCGATGTCAACCATACTCTCTTCGGTGCTGTTGATGCCGTACCAGCCGATCATTCCAACCACGGCGCAAATTGCTGCGACAATTGAAAATGCTCCCGTTAATTTTGCGAAAATTTTCATTTTAATCTGTCTCCATGTTGGGGTTAGTCCGATTCAGTTAGACGCGGTTGGTAATGGTTATTTAACCGCTTCCAATAAATCTTGTTTTGTAAGTTCAGCACTTCTATTACGGCAGTTTGAGCGGGATACTGAATTGTTATAATTTTGTAACTACCCAGTACTCTTAAGAATGATAAGAAAACCTGTTATCCCAAAAATGATTCTATCAAAGGATCCATAGTTTAAAAAAACTGGATTCCCGATTACCCCCTCGGGAATGACAACTTTTTCGTAGCTGCTGAATCGTTACCTTTATTTTTTAAGATGGAAAATATTTTTTAATGTGAGCGTTTTTATTATTACGTTACAACTATTATGCCAATGTTTTTTCATTAGAATGTTGTTTATTAATCCTTTGTTTCCGCGCTTTGCTTGTTGTAATAAGCCTTTATGCGGTGTTTCATGTGTCAAAATTAATTAATTTAAGTGTGTCATGGCACACTTGGGTGAACCAGGTGGAATTTATAACGTAGAGGGTAGAGTGCTGATTGATGTTGTATTGAGATATAAAAAATGTGCAGCTGAATCAGCTGCACATTTTTTTGCTCAGTCGTTGTCAATCCCGTCAGCCTGTTTCTGTCTCTTCGCTCATCTCTTCTGTGATCGTTTTTGCCATCACCAGATCATCGACTGAAAAGACCTTGTCGATATCGAGAATAATGACAAACCGCTCTTCGAGATTCCCCATCCCTTTGATAAACTCGGTGTTCAGCCGGGTTCCGATGCGTGGCGGCGGTTCGATCTGTGAAGACTTAAGGTCGATCACCTCGCGGACGGAATCGGCCAGGGCACCGACCGTGACCGCTTCTCCATCGACATCGACTTCAACGACGACGATGCACGAATTGCGGGTGCGATCTGCATCCTTCATTTTGAATTTGCGGCGCATGTCGATCACCGGTACCACACTGCCGCGCAGATTGATGACGCCGAGCATGTAGTCCGGTGTCTGTGGCACCCTGGTGACCTCGGAAAAATCGAGCACCTCCTTGGCTTTAATGACGTCGATGGCAAAGATATCGTCGGCCAGGCTGAAGGTCAGAAACTGTGTGGTCTCCATCATTTCGGCAACAGTCATTATTTCCTCCTTAATATCGCTCAAATTCATGGTCAAGCTCGTCTTTACGACCAGCAATGTTGATGTTTACATCTTTGCCGTTCCCTTTTGTTTTGGCTTCTCCATACGGCAAAGCGTGTTGTTTGTTTGATCTTTTCTCTATATGTGCGACCTTGACCTGATCAGGCTGTCTGTTGCCGAGCATCGAATTTTGGCGCACGTCAATTTTGAAATAGTCGATCATCCCCTGTAGCTGCTCCGACTGACTTGAGAGCTCTTCGGCGGTAGAGGCCATCTCTTCGGAAGCCGAGGCGTTCTGCTGGATAACCTGATCGAGCTGCTGAATCGCTTTGTTGATCTGATCGGCTCCGGCGTCCTGCTCGCGACTGGCGGCGGTGATCTCCTGAACCAGTTCAGCGGTCTTCTGGATATTGGGGACGACGATTTTGAGCAGTTCGCCAGCCCTTTCGGCGACATCGACACTTGAGGTCGATAGATTACTGATCTCGCCAGCGGCGATCTGACTCCGTTCAGCCAATTTACGGACTTCGGCTGCAACCACCGCAAATCCTTTGCCGTGTTCGCCGGCTCGGGCCGCCTCGATGGCGGCGTTGAGAGCGAGCAGATTGGTCTGCCGGGCGATCTCTTCGATAATCATAATCTTGCTGGCGATATCTTTCATCGCCGCAACGGTGTTGACAACAGCGGCGCCCCCCTCTTGTGCATCTTTTGCCGCCTGTACGGCAATCTTCTCGGTCTCCTGAGCGTTGTCGGCATTCTGCCTGATATTGGCGGTCATCTGCTCAATACTGCTCGAAGCCTCTTCGGCGGCCGCCGCCTGCTCAGAAGCCCCTTGGGACATCTCTTCGGACGAAGCACTCATCGTCTGACTGCCGGAAGCGACGTTGTCGGCGGAGAGACGGACGTTGTTGATCACATCACGCAGTACTTCGACCATTTTTTTAAGTGAAGTGCCTAACTGGTCTTTTTCCGAGGAGAGCTTAACTTCAGCATTCAGATTCCCTTTGGAGATATCTTCAGCAACATCAGCCTGGCGTCCGAGACTCTCTGCCATGCTGTCGAGAGCTAATGCAAGCTGGCCGATCTCGTCTCTTCGCTTCATATTCATCCGTGTACTGAAATCCCCCTTTGCCACTTCCTCCGCAAGCTGTACACCAATTGCCATCGGCAGGGCAATGCTCCGGGCAATCATATATCCGAAGAACATGGAAATCACGATCGCGATGAGGACTACAATCAGAGCAACTGTTTTAAGCTTACCTGCACTGGCTACCGCCTCGATTGTCCTCGCGTCAGCCAATTGGTCGGCCATTTCAAAAATCTGATCCATCTCCTCCATCAGAGCGTTGAATGAGTTGCGGCTTTCATTGAAGGCAATTTCGCCCGCGCTGTTTAAGTGGTTGAGAGAATCTTTGTCCTCCTCATTCAAGGCGATCACATTCAATTTCTCGGATTGAACCTGTGCAAGTTCTGTAACGATACTTTGGTGTGATTGTTCCCAGGCAGGGAAGAGTTGTTTGGCTTTATCCCAGATCATCTGCTCTTGAGGCTCTTTTGCAACCTTGTCGAAAATCGCCCACCCTTCATTGAAGTCATTCCAGCGATTTTTGAGTTTCCCCAACTCCTCTTTACGCTCTGTATTGGTGATGTTCGGGTTAACCATAGTTCTTTCTGCCGATTTAATGGCGTTCATCCCCTCCATCACCAGACCGATCCCTTTGGTGGCCATCAGGTGCGTTTCGCCAACATCGGTCAGCCCCTCCTCGACATTATTGATTCCATACCAACCGACAATCCCGACAATTGCACATATCAGCGAGACTATCCCGAACGCTCCAATCAGTTTGGTAAATATTTTCATAATCATCTCTCCGTCATTGTAAAACCCGTTTTTTGATCGCATCCCAATGATCCGATAACACACGGTTCTTGGTAAATTATGAGACTGTTAAAAACTTTTGTATTAGCAGTAAATATGCCATTTTGTTTTATTAGAAGTTAAAAGCCGATAAAGACAGGCTTCAGCAGTCTCTCTTTTATTAAAAAGAAAAGGATGCCGTTGATATTTACCCGATGAGAGGGTTTGGTATTGTGTCAT
>JACUTX010000106.1 GCA_014859615.1 Desulfuromonadales bacterium
ACGTTGGACGTAGGTAACAGTTGTAGACCGCATGCCGGAATAGAAGTGCTGAACATTTACTTAATTTTTTATCCAATATTTCCTGGTGGGGGTGACGGATGTCTGAACAGCAATTTCGGATCGTAACGCGTGGCGAGCTCGCCTACGGATTTGAACTGGAGGAGACCCGCGAAAATCTGCGGGTGCTCTGCAAATTTGATGATGCGACTCTTGAGCGGCTTTTTTCCGGCAAACCGTTCACTCTGAAGAATAAAATTGCGCTTGAGACGGCCCGCAAATATAAAGATCTGCTCGATCAGACCGGTGCGGTCTGTCAGATTGAAGAGATTCCGATTCTCACTCCAGCTGCGGCAGAACCGGAGCGCCCCGCCGCGTTTGAATGCCCCAAATGTCAGCAGCAGCAACCGCCCGGCTTAACCTGCCACTCTTGCGGCATTGTCTTTGCCAAATATCAGCAGATGCAGGCCCGCCAGGAAGCGGTCGCTCGGGGTGAGATGCCGATTGAACCGGTAGCCGCAACCGCTGCGGATGACGGGGTGCTGGACCGACTGTTCAGTTACTTTGAACAGCATCAGGAAAAGGCTTTTATCCTCAAGGCTTTTGCTGTGATCGCGCTGATTATCTTTATCAGCGAGTATCTGAGCGGCCTCATCACCCTGTTTATTATCCTGTTCCCCGTTCTGTTTCTGATCTACATCCGGATATCTGCGGGGTCGACGGGGGAATCTCCTATGGCACTCCTTGCCCAGCACATCACTTTTATGCCGGTCATGTATGCGGAAGGGGAGCGAAAGACTGAAGGGGTCGCCTGGGTCACCTACAGCGTCATTTTTATTAATGTTGTTATTTTTTACGGCTTCGAAATGCAGGTCGATCCGGCCTTTATCTTCAATAATCTGATCTTCCTCCCGTTTGAACCGAATCTTGTCAATGTTCCGATCAGTCTTTTGACTTCGGTCTTCCTGCATATCAGTGACGGTCATCTCTGGGGGAATATGCTGTTTCTCTGGGCGGTCGGAACGGTGGTCGAGAAACGGATCGGTGCGAAGCGATTTTTGCTCTTCTACCTTCTGGCCGGTGTGATTGCCGGACTCTTGCCGGTCTTGATCGACTTTGTCTTCTTCCAGAGAGCAGCGCATGGGCTCGGGGCCTCGGGGGCGATTGCCGGAGTTATGGGGCTGTTCGCCGTTCGCTGTTATTTCAAGAGCATGGTCTTTCCGCTACCGATTCTCGGGATCTTTTCATTGATCCTGCCGATCAGTCTTAAGGTGCGATTGAATTCGCTGGTGATTATCGGCCTCTTTTTCCTCGCCGATCTTTCCGGCGGTATCGATCAGATCGCTGGAGAGAGCCGTTCCAATATTGGGCACTGGGCGCATATCGGCGGTATGGTCAGCGGAATCGTTCTCGGGATGATGTTCAAGCTCGGGGAGCAGGCGGTGGAAGAGCGGCATTTTGAGATCGGGAGTCAGGCGCTGAGTAAAAGAGGGGATCTGTATCAGGGGGAAGAGTCTCTGCGTTTCACACTGGAGAAGAATCCCGACAATGCCGACGCCACGCTCATGCTGGCCCGCGTGTTATCGAAATTCCAGCCGACGGAAGAGGGGGGCGCCCTCTATCGCAAGGGGATGGATATGCTGATCGCGGCGAGGCCAAAAGAGGTCGCCGCGGCGTTTAAGGAATATTATGAGCTCTACGTAAGGGGGGTGAATCCGAAAACCCAGTTCCGGCTCGCTTCTTTTTTTCATCAGCAGAAAGATTATGAGTGGGCCGCCCGTTGTCTGGAACTGCTTGCGGATGATGCAGCAACCCCGGCTGAGATCAGGGAGAAAGCGATGTTTCAGTGCGCTCGGCAGATGGAGATTGTCGGCAAATTTGATGTTGCGCGGCACTACTATCAACTGTTTATCGACACCTTCCCGACGTCCCCGTTTATAGCGAAAGCCGAGGCGCGGCTGGCAGAGGGGTGAGTCGAAACAGGGGTGTAATTCAGCGTCTAAGAATAGGTTAACGGCCAATGAACTCGATCTTGAGAAAATGGGTTGAACAGGAGATGCAGGGGTCGTAGGCACGGACCAGCATCTCCAGCGCCAGGGTGATCTCTTTATCTGTCTTGTGCAGGATTTCCGGCACCAGTTTCTGCATGTCATCTTCGATATTCTGCAGATTCTGCCCGGTCGGAATTACGCAGTCGGCTTTCTGGATGATCCCTTTCGCATCGACGTCGTAGTGATGAAAGAGCGTTCCGCGCGGGACTTCGACCGCTCCGACACCGCTCCCCGCCTGCACCGGAATCGACCGATTCTCGTTGATCCCGACAATCACCGCTTCGCTCTGGTCGATCCCCTTAGCCAGAAACCGCTCAACGATCTGGAGTGCCGTTTCGGTGCAGTGGACCACTTCAACCAGTTGAGCGCAGCTGTTGAAAAAGGGGTTATGGCAGGGGGCGCGCAGGCCGATCTGTGCCGCCGCTTTCTGTGCCGCCGGGTGCAATTTGCCCGAGTTGAGGTTGAACCGGGCCAGCGCTCCGACGGCGTAGGCGTTGCGGCTGAGCCGGGCGTGCTTGGCGGTAGAGTGCGGCACGACAAATTCGTTGGTGATCGACCGATAATCTTCTTTCGCCATGCGGACACCGTCGCTCGAACCGATATCGCCGGAGAGAAGCGGGTAGTCGGCTGCATCGTTGACCAGCGCCACATACTCTGTCTCACGGATGAAGTCGGGGAAGCTGAACTGGCGAACCAGCTCTACGGTGGGGGGGAGATCCTCTTTTATCTGCTCAAGCAGGGTCTGGATTGTTTCGAGTTGACGGCTGTTTGGGAGCTTGGTGAAACCGCCGATGACGCAGGAGATCGGGTGGACGTGGCGACCGACCAGGATGTCGCAGATCGTATTGCACTGTTTCTTCATCCGCAGGGCGCGTTTGACCGCCTCGGCGTGATCTTGCATCATGCCGAGAAAGCTGTCGACACCGAGCAGGTCGGGGGCGACCAGCAGGTAGATGTGCAGCAGGTGGCTGTCGAGATTTTCCATCAGCAGCAGTAGTTTGCGTAGCTGCTGCGTCTGTTCGCCGGGGAGAAAGCCGATGGCATTTTCAGCCGCCTGGATCGAGGCGAGACTGTGGCCGCAGGCGCAGATGCCGCAGATCCGCGAGGTAATGTGCTGCGCTTCAAAGATGGAGCGTCCCTGCAGCAGCGCCTCGAAAAACCGGGGCGCTTCAACGATCTGCAGCTCGCCCTTTTGCAAAATACCGTTTTTAACATCGACGACGATATGGCCGTGCCCTTCAACCCGGGTCAAAAACTGCTGATTGATCGAAATATTCCTACTCATCAGTCGGCTCCAGCGCTCCGTTGTACATCAGCATCTTGTTGGCGATCAGCCTGCTGTCGAGATGGTAGCGGCTCAGCACCGCTTCGGCACCGGCTCGGTTCGGATTGCTGACCAGACCCCGGCAGCCGTAGCAGACATTGCCGTTGTTGATGCACCAGGCGTTGCAGCCGGCGCGAGTGACCGGGCCGAGGCAGGTTACCTTTTTTTCGTACATGCAGACATTTTCGTTCAGCAGACATTCAACGCAGACGGCATAGTCCGGGATATTGTAGGGGAGGTGTGCCAGGGCCGCCTTGAGCACCTTGATCAATTCGTCCGGATAGATCGGACAGCCGTGAATAAAGTAATCGACCGGCACCAGTTGATGCAGGGGGCGAACCCTGGCGGCGGCGAACCGCTCAGCCTGATCGCCATAAACTTCTGCCTGAATTTCTGATATCGGTCTGCCGTTTGCCATCGCATTCACCCCGCCGATGGTGGCGCAGCTCCCGTAGGCGATCAGCAGCTCGCTTCGCTGCCGAATCGCGTGCAGGCGCGCCTCACACTCTGCATTGACGACGCTCCCTTCAACAAACGCGATATCCAGAGGTCCATCTGGTCGTTCGGTCAGCAGTTCGCGAAACTCGACCAGATCAATCCGGTCCAGAATGGCAAGCAGCTCTTCTCCGAGATTGGCGACCTGCAGTTGGCACCCTTCGCAGCTGGCGAGTTCAAAAAATGCGACGGTCGGTCGACTCATTCCAACGCTCCTCTGATATTTTTGATCTGTGGATAACTGAAGACCGGGCCGTCCTGGCAGCAGTAGAGGTTTTCGATCTGGCAGTGACCACATTTACCGAGACCGCACTTCATATGGCGTTCAAGTGAGAGATAGATATGCGCCGGCGGGATCCCTTTTTTCAGCAGTTCGGCGATCACGAAACGGTACATCACCGACGGCCCGCAGGTGATCGCAATGGTTTTGAACGGATCGAGATTGACTCCGGGGATGAGCGCCGTGATCAAGCCGATATTCCCTTCCCATTCGGCCGCCGCGCTGTCTACGGAGCAGAGGAAATTGATGTCGATCCGCTGGCGCCAGAATTCTAATTCAGCGCTGAACAGCATACTTTGAGGATCGCGACAGCCGAGCAGAATATCGACCTTGCCGAAATCGCGGCGGTTGTCGATGATGTAATGAACTAATGACCGCAACGGGGCGATTCCGAGCCCACCGGCGATCAGCAAAACGTCACTGGCTGCCAACGGGGTCATCGGGAACCCGACCCCGAACGGTCCGCGAATGCCGACCTCATCGCCCGGTTTGAGCCGGTGCAGCGCCGCGGTGACGCGGCCGGCAGCGCGGATGCAGAGTTCAAAAGCGTCGCGCCGGGTTGGTGAAGAGCAGATCGAAATCGGCACTTCGCCGACTCCGAAACGGGAGACTTCGACAAACTGCCCCGGATCGTGGTCGAGCGTTTCGTTATTTTGCAGCACAATCGTGAACAGTCTCTCCGTTTCGGTCAGGAGTGTGACACGACTGATCCGCCCCCTTGAAATCTGGTAACCGGAGTTTCTGACGGCGATCTTCTCCATATCAGCGGCACTCTTCTATCAAGGCGTTGAAGGTCTCTTTCAGATCTATCCTGGCCATGCAGGTGCGACTGCAGCGCCCGCAACCGGTACAGAAGATCTGTTTGTAGCGCTCCATCGGGTAGTGGAATTTACGGTTGTAGCGGTGTCGCTGGCGATCGCCGCGCTCTTTGCGGAAATTTTCGCCTCCGGCGATCCGGGCAAAATTTTCGTGCTGGCAAGAATCCCAGATCCGCAGCCGTTTTCCGCGGGTCAGGTCGAACTCCGGTTCATCGACGATATCGAAGCAGTAGCAGGTTGGGCAGGCGTTGGTACAGTTGCCGCAGGCGAGGCATTTTGCACCGATATCTGTCCAGACGTTGCTCTCAAAACTCGCCTCGAACAGTGGCTTGATATCCTGATAACGGATCGGAATTTCGCTCTTGAAGCGCTTTGTCTTTATCTGCCGCAGCTTCTGCAAATTGTCCTGCGCCGCCGGGGTGACCGGCACAAACAGCCCCGATTTTTCGACCAGCAGATCTCCCTTATGGGTGTTGATGTCGACAAAATAATAGTCGCCCAGGTCGGTCAGAAAGAGGTCGTACCCCCCCTTCGGGAGGTGATTGAACAGCATGGCACAGTTGGCGGAGCTGTCGCAGTAATCGTTGCACTCCAGTCCGATCAGGGTGAAATGTTGTTTGCGGATCATGTAGTGCAGGTCCTTTGGGCGATCTGCAAAGACCATATCCAGACACTGGATGCCGGCGAGATCGCAGGTATGCAGACCAAACAGGACGGTCTCTTCAATTGCGACCTCAGCCTGCATTTTTTCGCCCTGAGTGGTATCGTACTGCAACAGACTCTCTTGCGGCGGCAGAAAATATTTTTTAGGAGGGAGCAGGGTCGGGATGGCGTCGAGCGCGATCTCTTCGAGGGTTGTGACGGCTGCGAATTTAAATTGGCCATGTGTCAACGGGACCGGGGCGATCACTGTCTGGTCCGCAACCAGAAAATGGATCAGTCCGCACAGTTCTGATTTATAAAGCAAGACCCCGGACATATTTTTTTGCACCTCTTTATTTTGCACCATTGTTCAGATCAATGATACAACGCTATCACGCCGCGGCAATTCCTGGGTGGGTTTTTGCGGTATTTGTGCAATTTTTAAAGGGTGAAGGTTCAGGGGGTCGGCATCGGCTTCTCAATCCGTTCGAAAAATTGCGTCACCAGACGGTGGGTAATCCCCCAGAGAACCGGTGCTGCATCGATCAGGTCGACGACCGGTTGCGAGGTGGTGCGGCCTCGAAACGGAAAGGCCATCTTGCGGTGGCGTTCTTGTTCGTGAAAGCGATCAAGAGGGAGCCACTGATAGTCCGCAACTTCGTGATTCAGCCTGAAGTGCGCCGGACAGGGGAGGAAATAGACAAAGCAGGAGACCCGGACCGGAAGGAACGCACCCGGCAGATCGTCGAGCTGGCCAAGAAATTCGGCGAGGGTGAGATCGAGTCCGATCTCTTCGGCTGTTTCGCGTTCGGCTGCCGCCCGGGCATCTGCATCCCCCGGATCAACTTTGCCGCCGGGGAAGGCGAGATCGCCGGACCACGGGTCGCACTCATGCTCGGCGCGACGGATGATCAACATCTGCAACACAGCAGCATCTTGACGCAAAACAAGTGCGACGGCGGCGTGGCGGTCAGGCCCTTCGACGAGGAGTGGGGGTCTGTTGGCGAGTTGTTGGCGAATCTCTTCTAACGTCAGCATGTTCTCCTCATTTTGTAACGATTCAGCTCATGTGGTCTACAGCTGTTGTCTGCGTAAAGCGTTGTCACTTAACTTCCCTTCGACAACAGCAGTAGCCCACAGGTTGTGCGGTTTGATCAGGGTGCTGAATATTTTTTTCAGTTTTCATTGTAGCGCAAACAATGCTGTTTTTGCAGTGCCGATTTAATCTTTTTGAAAGGCTTTTATCATGAATCTCCCGTCGCCAATGCGGGGCGGAATATTATTGCGCCGCTATAAACGTTTCCTTGCCGATATTTTACTCGACGATGGAAAAAAGATTACCGCGCATACCCCGAATACCGGGAGCATGATGCAGTGTGCTGTTGCGGGGTATCGGGTGCTGGTCTCTGTTGCGGATAACCAGACGCGTAAATATCCCCATACTCTTGAGCTGATCGAAGTGAACCGCTCCTGGGTCGATACCAACACCTTGCGGGCCAATCGGGTGGTTGAGGAAGGACTCCGTCAGGGCAGGATCTCCAACCTGCAGGGGTACAACGTGCAGCCCGAATATCGTTTCGGCGCGAGTCGCATCGATTTTTTCCTGCAGAAGGGGGCGTCCAAGGTGCTGATTGAAGTGAAAAATGTCACTCTCTGCTGCAGTGAGACGACCGCCTGTTTCCCGGATGCGGTGACGGTGCGGGGGCAAAAACATCTGCGTGAACTGATGACGGCGGCCGCGCAAGGGTATCGCTCTATAATTTTGTTTCTGGTGCAGCGGGGTGAAGCGCTGGCGTTCGCCCCGGCGGATCAGATCGATCCCGAATATGGCCGTCTGCTGCGCGAGGCTGTCGCTTGCGGCGTCGAACCGCTGGCGCTGCAGACAGTGGTGACGCCGGAGAGTGTGACCCTTGGCCGCGAACTCCCGGTGGTGCTGCCATGAGGTCGGTCGGGCTGATTACGGAATATAATCCGTTTCACAACGGCCATCTCTACCATCTGCAGCAGAGTCGACTGCAGGGTGAGGCCGACATCGCTGTCGCGGTGATGAGCGGACATTTTCTGCAGCGAGGGGAACCGGCGCTGCTCGACAAATGGCTTCGGGCGCGGATGGCTCTTGCCGCCGGTGTCGATCTTTTGGTTGAACTGCCGCTCCCCTGGGCCTGCAACAGTGCCCCCGTGTTTGCTGACGGTGCCGTTTTCTCCCTGCAACAGTTGCAGGTCGATGCCTTTTGTTTCGGGAGTGAGTCGGGGTCTCTGCCTGATCTGCAGCGGGGGGCGGATTGGCTCCGTGCGCATTCCGTTCTGATTGACACCGAAAGCCGGAAGCTGCTGCGCCAGGGAAAAACCTGGCCGCAAGCCCGATCGATTGTGGCGGAACAGTTGGCTGCGGATCCGTCTATCCTGGAAGCATTGCGGCATCCGAACAATATCCTCGGGCTGGAGTATCTGCGTGCTTTGTGCGAGCGTGAAAGTTCGATGACCCCTTTGACCATCAAACGGATCGGCGCCGGTTATCACGAGGAGTCGGTTGTCAACGACCTCGCCAGTGCAACCGGTATCCGTCTGCGTGTTGCCAAAGGGGAGGCGGTCGACGTTTTTATCCCTGACGCTGTGTCAACAATTTTGACTGAAGCATTAGACGCCGGGTTGACTGTCGATCCAAAACTTTTGTATCGTCTGCTGATTTATGCTCTGCAACAGGATGAGGCGGGGCTGGAGC
>JACUTX010000399.1 GCA_014859615.1 Desulfuromonadales bacterium
TTTTTATGACACTTTCAGTCGGGCACATCACTTACGCCAATTGCATCCCCTGGTTTCATTTTTTACGGGAAAGCGGTTTTTCCGGCGCTGTTGTTAACGGCGTACCGGCAGAGTTGAACCGTCTGTTAGCGGCCGGAAAGATCGATATTTGCCCTTCCTCTTCCATTGAATACGCCAGAAATCCAGATAAATATCTTCTTTTACCAAGACATTCGATAAGTTCTATCGGCCCGGTTGAAAGCGTTTTGCTCTTTACCCCGACTCCGATGTCGGAATTGAATCGGGTACCGATCGCCATAACCGGAGAATCAGCCACCTCTGTTGCCCTGCTGCAGGTGCTGTTAAAAGAATTTATCCACCTGGAAGAGGTTGTCTGCTCCGTACCGGATATCCCGGTCGAGGACGTGATCGCTCAAAGTCGCCCGGCGCTTTTGATCGGTGATCGAGCGCTGAAGATGAGCGGGGCAGGGCGACCGGCTGAACATATCATCGATCTCGGTGCCTTGTGGCATCATTTTACCGGCTTACCGTTTGTGTTCGCCCTCTGGATCGTGCGTCAGGACGTGGTTCGGGAAAAAAGCGCAGAAGTCGCCACCTTTGTCACCCAACTCGATGCTTCGCGCGCCAGGGCGTTTCAATCTCTCGAAGATGTGGTCCAAAGTTCGACCGAAGTCAGCTGGATGGGGAAAGAGCGTCTCTATAATTATCTGACCAGTGTCTCCTATGATCTCGATCCGCAGCATCTTACCGGTCTGACCTGCTTTTATTCTCTCCTCGAAAAACATGGTCTGATTGAGACGGCACCGAACCCCCGATTTATTCCAAACTGATCAATCGAGCGATTTTATATAATCAGTCAGTATCTGCTCATGATCAAAACAGAGCGGGGCGGGGAGATTGTTCAGCGCGAAGAGCTTGACTGCTGCCGCATCGTCCCCGGCGACGGGGCTCCCTTGCGTCTCGGCGGTAAAGACATAAGAGATCGTATGCTGCCGCGGATCCCGCTCTGGATCTGAATAAGCTCTGAACTGTTTCAGATCCGTCAATTCAAGTCCGGTCTCCTCCAGTGTCTCGCGCTTTGCTGCGCACTCCAGACTCTCCCCGTAGTCGACAAAACCGCCCGGGAGGGCCCAGCCGTAAGGCGGATTGCGCCGTTTGATCAGAATAATTTCGTTGCCACTGCGAATAATGATATCGACGGTCGGGATCGGATTGCGCCAGGTTTCAATAATCGTCGCGCATTTCGGGCAGGTTGTTGTTTTTTTCATGATCTTGGCCTTAAAGCTCGATTTAATGATTGACAGAGCAGGAACCGGTTGTCGATAATGACGCCTCGCCCGGATGGCGGAACTGGTAGACGCAAGGGACTTAAAATCCCTCGGCCTTTGGCCGTCCGAGTTCGATTCTCGGTCCGGGCACCATCTATAAAGACAAGGGG
>JACUTX010000107.1 GCA_014859615.1 Desulfuromonadales bacterium
ATGAAAAGAGATATGGATCAGATAGAAAAAAAGCTTCCCGGTCGCAAGGCGATCATTAATGTTATCGATACCCTTCTTCAGGACCACCTGCAGGGGAAATCCCGCGCTTTGCGTCTGGCGATGACCGCTCTGTTGTCCGGTGGCCATCTGTTGATCGAAGATATTCCCGGTCTCGGCAAGACGACTCTGGCTATCGCTCTGGCCAACGCCCTCGGCCTGTCGTTCGGGCGGGTGCAGTGCACCAGTGATCTGCTGCCGTCTGATATTACCGGGATGTCGGTCTTTAATCGGGAC
This sequence comes from Desulfuromonadales bacterium, assembly GCA_014859615.1. GTDB lineage: Bacteria > Desulfobacterota > Desulfuromonadia > Desulfuromonadales > UBA2294 > Kmv16. Next base: position 295 of record JACUTX010000107.1, read on the forward strand.
GAGAACAGCTTTCGCTTTATTGAAGGGCCGATTTTTAACAATATCGTCCTGATCGACGAGATCAACCGGGCGATGCCGAAAACGCAGAGTGCGCTTCTTGAGGCGATGGAAGAACGGCGGGTGACGGTCGAAGGGAAGACCTGGCCGTTGCCGAACCCTTTTCTGGTTATGGCAACCCAGAATCCGGCGGAGCAGGTCGGAACCTATCTTCTCCCCGAATCGCAGATGGACCGGTTTCTGATCACTACCGATATCGGCTATCCGCCGGAGGCGATGGAAAAGGCGATTATCCGCGCTGGAAGTATCCGCGAAGATATCCGTCGTATTGAGCCGATGGTGACCGAAGCCGATATTCTCAAAGCGCAGGCGACGGTGCACGCCGGTATTTATCTTGGCGATAAGGTGGTCGATTATATCTACCGCCTGGCGGCGGCGAGTCGCGAGCACCGGTTTATTCTGGCCGGGATCTCGACCCGTGGCAGTCTGAGTCTGGCCGAGGCAGCCAAGGCGACCGCCTTTCTGGCTGGGCGCGATTATGTTGCACCGGAAGATGTGCAGGCGGTGGTTTTGCCAGCGGCGGCGCATCGGCTGATTCTGCGCGCTGAACAGGAGACAATCGACAAGAGAGAGGTGCTGCAATCAGTAATGGAAAGCGTCGCCGTACCATTGGCCTGAAGCTGACCCGATCGGGGGGGCTCTATATCGGGATCACCCTGCTGCTCGGATTTGCCGCAGTCAATACCGGAAACAATCTGATCTATCTGATGGATGCCTCTCTGCTCGGCTTTATGGCGGTCTCCGGTCTGATCGGGCGGTATAATCTTGCCGGTCTCGATCTTGAGGTGGTGATGCCGGACGAGCTGTTTGCCTCGGTTGAGACACTGGCCAGTGTCAGGCTGTACAATCGAAAAAAATTCCCGACTTTTCTGCTGACCGTCGAAATCGGCGACTCTTCGGTCCTCTTCCCTCTGCTCCCCGGTCGTCAGTCTGCCCGCAAACCGCTTTCTTTGATTCTGCGCCATCGCGGGTGTCACCCTCTGCCACCTGGGATGTTTCGTTCCTGCTTTCCGGTCAACTTCTTTGTGCGCAGTTTCTCCGCTCCCGATGCGGGTGAGTCGATTGTCTTTCCGACACCGCGCCCCTGTCGCGAATGGAGCTTGGATAATCAGGGGGTGCAAAACGGGCGGCAGGCCGCTTCACGCCGGGGGGGAGATGGTGATATTGAGCGGATTGCCGATTACAGCGGACATGAACCGCTGAAGATGATTCACTGGAAGCTTTCGGCCCGCCAGGGAGATCTGCTGGTCAAGGAGTTGGCCGACAGCGCCGGCGAACCGCTGCTTATCGATCCTGGTAAATTGCCGGGGCGGGATATTGAAGAGCGGCTTAGCTGTGCAACCTGGCTGATCGGAGAGTCTCTGCGCAACAATCGGCCGGTCGGCCTGCAGCTGGCCGATAAGTTGATCCCCCCTGCGACCGGGCGTCGTCACCGCCTGCAGCTGTTAACGGAGCTTGCACTCTATGGTTCAGATCCGGCAGAAACTTAAAAACCTTTCGAGCCTGGTCGCTCTGCTCGGGGTGACGCCGATCTATCTCTATCTCGATCTGCCGACACAGGTCATTATTGTCGCGGCTCTCGCAGTCGGTCTCTGGTCGGATCGCAAAGAGCGCTATCTGCTGTCGTCGTCCGGTGCCACGCTCCTGGCCTTTGCTCTCTGTATTATCTATCTGCTGCAGATCGATCTTCAGAACCTGGTGCGTCCGGTTTTGAATATGATCGTCCTGCTGCTGGCGGTTCGACTGTTGACGGCGAAACAGGGGCGGCACTTTCTGCAGATTTTTATCCTCGCCGGTTTCGCACTGGCCGGATCGACCCTGCTGACCCTGCATCTTTCGTTTTTGCCGCTGATGATACTGATGGTCGGTGGGTTGATTCATGGTCTGGTTCTTCTCTGTTTCGACGCCAGCGATCCGAAGATGACTCTCAATCTGGCCGGTTATCGGACCTTGTTCAAAACAACGCTGCTCCTGCCGGCCGGTTCTCTGCTGTTGGCGATCCTCTTTTTTTTCATCCTCCCCCGCACCCAGTACCCGCTCTGGGATTTTCTCAACCCTGGCTCACTCGGGGCGGTCGGATTTTCCGAGGAGGTTCGGCCGGGGAGTCTCTCCGATACGGTTACAGATCAGAGTATCGCCTTTCGGGCTGCAAGCCGCGAGTGGAAACCGGAAGATCTTTACTGGCGGGTGACGGTGCTGAATCGACTCGACGGGAATGTCTGGAAACGGGAGGCGGTTTCAGCGTCCGGAATCTCGCAACCGAAGGGGGGGAGTGATGCGGAGTTGACCATCTTTCCGGTGGCCGGGGAGAGAAAATTTCTGGTGACCCTCGATGTGCCGTACAGACTCTCCGGGCTTCGTTTTACGGTGAGTCGGGATAATGTCTTTACCCTGGACCGTCCGACCAAGCGGCTGCGCAGCTATCAGGTTTTTTCGCGGATCGGGGGCGAGATTGCCGCCGGGCCGGGTCTTGATGAGCAACTCTATCTGGAGCTGCCGGAGGGGATCGCGCCGCAAGCGCGAGCAGCTATTCGAGCCGAGCTGACGACGGCAAAGAGTCGATCTGAACGGGTTGCAATCGTAACGGATTTTTTCCGGCGGCAGGAGCTGGTCTATGCGACGCAGGGGTTGCCGACGACGGGGGACCCGGTCGATACTTTCCTGTTCAGTTCAAAACGGGGGTATTGTGAACATTTTTCTTCCGCTTTTGCCGTCCTGCTGCGCGAAGTCGGGGTGCCAACCCGACTGGTCGGCGGTTATTTAGGTGGAGATTATAATCCGATCGCCGGATATTACGCGGTCGGAGAGCGGGCGGCGCATGTCTGGGTCGAGTATCTCGATGTGAACAGTCTCTGGCAACGCTACGATCCGAACCTGCTTGCGATTCGGATGGAGTCCGGGCTGCTGGCAACTCGCGGTCAGCGCCCGCCCGGCTGGCGGCAGTTGATCGATACGGTCGATTACTTCTGGACGCAGGCTGTTGTCACCCTCGATTTTGAACGTCAGCTTAAAGTCGCCTCAGCTCTGTGGCGGCAGTGGCAAGGTGCCGACCGTGAGCGTCTGGCCCTGCGTGCGGCAACAGCGGCTGGAGCCGTTTTGCTGTTGCTGATCGGCTGGTTGATCTGGAAGCGAAATCGGCGGCGACGGACGCCGCACAATCGGCTGGTCAAAAGATTTTTACAGCGGGTTCGGGCGGTATCGAAAGAGGAGTTGACTCCCGGCGGCGGTCTGATGGAGCTGGCAGAGCGATCCGGGAGCCCGGCGGCGCAGGAATTTGCCCGTCTGTACGGGGCGGCGCTCTATCGGGATCGTCATCTGACCGCAGAGGAGCTGGTTACTCTGAAACGGTTGTTGAAGCAGATTGATCGGCAGCTTTAGCCGGACGTTTTTTGCGTCGCCGGGGCCGGCGTTTTTTTTCTCCGGATTTGACCGGGGTGTGCGACACGCTCTGCGGTTTGCCGGACTGTTCAAGCGCCTCTTTCCAATCGGCGGCTGTTGCCGGATCGCCCTTGCCGGTCCGGCACCAGAGTTCGTACAGCTCCAGCGCCTGGGCAGTTGCCGGATGGCGCAGAAAACGACGCTCACCTTTGCGGCCGCGTCCCATCTGAAAGCGCCGGAAGGCGAGAAACATTTCGCGTGCCTGATGCTGGATGCCGTGAGAAACCTGAAAATGTCTGGTGTGGGGAGCCAGGGCGGTATTGGCCAGGTGCATGACTGCGGTGAAATCGAGCTCATCTGTTGCGGCGAGGAGGCGGCGGAAGTTTTCGAGATAGAGGGCTGCGATCACAAATCCTTCGTTGACCGGGATCCCGGCAAGAGTTCTGGCGTCGATCTGGTCGATGAGTCTGTAGCACCCCTCTTCAGGGAGAAAAGCAGGGAGAAGATGCGTCAGGATGCCGGTTTCACCCGCCTGGCGCAATACTTTTGCAGCGACTTTGTGCCGGAACAGCTCCATCATCTCTTCACGCAGGCGGGCCGGAGAGGCGGTGGCGAGCAGATGTGCCCGGGCCGGGATCGCCTCCAGCGTCTCACGGTCGATGGTGAAATTGAGTCGGGCCGCAAACTCCAGCGCCCGCAGCATCCGTACCGGATCTTCTTCAAACCGGACCAGCGGATCGCCGATCATGCGGATCCGTTTTTCGCTCAGATCGCGCAGACCCCCGACATAATCGATGATCGAAAAATCTTCGATATTGTAAAACAGGGCATTGATGGTAAAGTCGCGCCGAAAAGCATCTTCACGCGGGGTTCCAAACATATTTTCGGCCGTAAACTGCGGGCTTTCCGAATCATCGGGAAAGTCGGACTCATCCGCCTGACGGCGAAATGTGGCAACTTCGATCAGATTGTCTTGTCCGAAGCGAATATGTGCCAGGCGAAAGCGGCGTCCGACCAGAAAACAGTTGCGAAACAGTTTGCGCACCTGATTCGGAGTAGCATCGGTGCCGACATCAAAATCTTTCGGTGTCCGGCCCAGAAGCAGATCGCGAATACTTCCGCCGACCAGATAAGCCTTGTAGCCGCTGCGATAAAGACGGTATAAAACCTTGACGGTCTCTTCGTCGAACTGCTTGCGGGAGATCGGATGTTCGGAGCGGGTGAGGATGACCGGTTCGTCTTTGGTCGGTAGTCGATAGTCCGTATGACTCATATTAATGAATACCCTTTGGCAAAATCGAAGACAATCTAACAGATGAAAGCGCAAAGGGGAAGAGGGAAGGCGTTGCGCAACCGAAGTTAGGGGATCGTTGCTCTTTACGGGGTGCAAAAATCAGTGCCTAATGTCGCATTTGTGAAGAGATGCAGCCGAAGTTTTCAATAAAAAACGAGACTATTCTATGAAAAATCTGGCAAATTTTCTGTTTGAAGTCGGGATGCTTAAGCGGACCCCGAGAACCGGCTTTCAGTTTCTCGGTTCGGGGAGTGAGTCGGTCGCCGAACATATTTTTCGGACCGCAATTATCGGTTACACTCTGGCGAAGATCGATGGCGAAGTCGATTCCGGCAAAGTGATGCAGCTCTGTCTGTTTCACGACATCCCCGAAGCGCGGACTGGCGACCTGAATTACGTCAATAAAAAATATGTTCAGGTCGATGAACGGCGCGCCGTTGATGATCTGGCCAAAACACTCCCGTTCGGCGCTGAATATAAGGCGACCATTGATGAGTTTGTGGCGCGCAAAAGTCGTGAATCTGAATTGGCGCATGATGCCGATCAACTGGAGATGATCCTGGCTCTGAAAGAGTATCGGGATCTGGGGAATCGCAACGCTGATGACTGGTATCCGTTTGCCGTGAAAAGGTTAAAGAGCGCGGCGGCCATTGAGCTGGCCGAAGCGATATGGACCACGGATTCGTCGCGCTGGTGGTTTGATGATGACACGGATTGGTGGGTGCGCGGGAAGAAGTAGCGAATCAGTTGTCAGCTGCGGCGAACTTCGGCGCAGCTCCCGTCAGCGGCCAGAAACCGTCCTCCCTCTTTTTGCCCATATCGACTCCGAGCGGGGTGCAGAGTCCGGCAAAATTTATGGCAAACTCTGCGTCTTTTGCCAGCGGTTGTGGCTGAAACAGAATATCGTAGTTGGCGACATTAAGGGGGAGAATTTCAGCCGTCTTGATCCCGCCATCGGCGAGGGTGATGCGGGCCAGACCTCCGGTTTTGGCGTTGCGGCTGAAGGAACCGAAGGCAAAATTGCCGAGGCTGTAGTAGATTACCCCGCCGTTGTAAAATTCGACCCCCTGTAAAACGTGCGGATGGTGACCGATGACAACCTGGGCACCGTTGTCGATGGCCAGTCGCGCCAGCCGCTGTTGATACTCTTTCGGCTCGGTCATCAGTTCGGCACCCCAGTGGAATGAGACGACGACATAATCGACAAACGTGCGCAAGCGCTGGACGTCGTCACGGACAAAATCAGGGTAACCCGGGGCGGTACCGGGGCGGTCCGACCTGGCGTAGAAATCTTTCGGCAGGGTGTTCGAGTAGGCAAGGAAACCGACCGAACCGCCTTCGGTCGCGATTGCCGTCGGTCTCCTCGCCTGTTTGAGGTCTTTGCCGGCGCCGGTGTAACGCAGTCCGTACGGACGCAAGGCGGCGATGGTATCGGTAACCCCGGTCGGGCCAAAGTCGCCGATATGATTATTGGCCAGCGTCAGAACCGTCAGTCCGGTCCGCTGCAGGGCGGCGGCCGCTGCCGGGTCGACCTTGAAGGTAAATCTTTTGTCAGCGACCGGTTCAGACTGGCGGGTGAGCGGTGCCTCAAGATTCGCCATGGCGATATCAGCCGAATGCAGGATGTCGGAGATTCCGAGGAACGGGTAGTCGAAGCCATGACGCTGAACAGTCGCAGCGGCGCTGCCGCCAAGGAGCAGATCGCCGGCGGCAATCAGGGTGATGGAACCTGATTCCGCGGCAACCGGCAGGGCGATGAAAAGAGATAGCAAGCCAAAGGCATACTGTTTCAGGGAGCGCATGTTCGGTAAATAACTCTTCTTCTGTGCTAAGATATTGACGCTGGAGAACAACGGTGCTAATAATATCGACCTTCTTTGTGCCAAGACAAGGACTTTTTTTATGATCGACAGTAAACTATTGCGCGAAAACCTGAGCGATGTCCAGCGCCGTCTTACGACGCGGGGGAATGACCACGATATTTCGTGGTTTAAAGACCTCGATAGCGGCCGGCGTCAGCTCCTCGGGGAAGCGGAAAGTCTCAAAGCCGAACGGAACAGCGTCTCGGCCCTGATCGGCAAGACCAAAGATAAAAGTCAGGTGCAGGATGAAATTGTCCGGATGAAACAGGTCTCGAATCGGATCAAGGAGCTCGATGAGGAGCTGCGGACGATAGAGGAAGCGTTGACGCAACGCCTGCTGCTGGTTCCGAATCTCCCTGACGCCGCCTGCCCGGTCGGTAAAACAGAAGACGACAATGTCGAGATACGCAAATGGGGTAAAATTGAAGCGCGCGACTACGAACCGAAACCGCATTGGGATCTCGGCAATGAGCTCGGTATTCTCGACTTTGAGCGGGCGACCAAACTCTCAGGAGCCCGTTTTTCTGTCCTGATCGGAGCCGGTGCGCGGCTCGAACGCGCCCTGATTAATTTCATGCTCGATCTGCATACCGAGCAACACAAATATATTGAAGTTCTGCCGCCCTTCATGGTAAATAGTGACTCCATGATCGGGACCGGACAGCTCCCCAAATTTGCGGATGATCTGTTTCGCGCCGAAGGGGTCGACCTTTATCTGATCCCTACCGCCGAAGTTCCGGTGACCAATCTGCATCGGGACGAGATTTTAAATGATGCCGATCTGCCGATCTGCTATACCGCTTACACCCCCTGTTTTCGCAAGGAGGCCGGTTCGCACGGCAAGGATACACGCGGCCTGATCCGCCAGCATCAGTTCAACAAGGTGGAGATGGTTAAATTCACCCGGCCGGAAGATTCGGATTCCGAGCTGGACAAGCTGCTCGATAATGCCGAAGAGGTTCTGCGTCAGCTGAAACTCCCTTATCGCGTGGTCGATCTCTGCACCGCTGATATCGGCTTTTCTGCCGCCCGGACCTTCGATATCGAAGTCTGGTTGCCGGGGCAGGCAACCTATCGGGAGATCTCTTCCTGCTCTAATTTCAGGGATTTTCAGGCACGGCGGGCCTCGATCCGCTACCGGCCGGATGGTGGGAGCAAACCTGCTTTCGTCCATACGCTCAACGGCTCAGGACTGGCTGTTGGTCGAACCCTCTTGGCGGTGTTGGAAAATTACCAGCAGGCCGATGGTTCAGTCGTTATTCCCGAAGTGCTGCGCCCCTACATGGGCGGCATGGAGCGAATCTCAATATAGTTAAATATGCGGAGGAGTGGTCGAGTGGCTTAAGGCGGCGGTCTTGAAAACCGTTGAACGAAAGTTCCGTGGGTTC
>JACUTX010000108.1 GCA_014859615.1 Desulfuromonadales bacterium
GCTGCACTCTGCCGTACGGGAGCCTGATTACAGAAGCGTCACTGCAGCTCAAAGGGGGAGATCCTGCTGTTCTGGAGCAAAACATACTCGCCTCTCTGGAACATAGAAAAGTCGCCCACCCGGAAGATGGCTATAGTGCCGGTTCCGTTTTTAAAAACCCGGCGGTCAAACCGGCCTGGAGATTGATTGATGAGGCGGGTTTGCGCGGTAAACAGATCGGTGCTGCACGGATCTCGGAAAAACATACAAACTTCATACTCAATGACGGGAACGCGACCGCAAAGGAGGTTGAGCAGTTGATTCGATTGGTACAAGAAGCGGTTTATAAACAATCGGGTGTTCTGCTGGAACCCGAAATAAAAGTGATCGGGGAGCGATGAGACCGATGACCAGAGATGAACTGAAAAAGAGACGCATCGGTGTCTTGATGGGGGGAGGATCAGCCGAACGCGAAATCTCCCTGCGCACCGGCAATGCCGTTTTAGTTGCCCTTGCCAACGCCGGATACAACGTTGTCGGGATCGATGCTAACGTCGATCTTCCGGTGCAGCTGATCAATGAACAGATTGAAATCGCATTTATCGCATTGCATGGTCGAGGGGGAGAGGATGGGAGTGTTCAGGGGCTGCTGCAGGTTATGCAGATCCCCTATTCCGGCAGTGGCATCCTCGCTTCGGCTCTGGCGCTGGATAAGGTGGTAACAAAAGAGCTCTTGTTGTTTCACGACATTCCGACACCAAAGTTTGATCTCTACCGACACGGTGAAGATCCCGATGAGGTTGTTCGGCGCTGCCAAAGCTTTCCGGTTATTGTCAAGCCGGCCCGGGAAGGATCGACCATCGGCGTCACCATCGCGTATGATCCGGAGAAATTGCGTAAGGGGGTGCAAGACGCGATCGAATATGACGATCTGATCCTGATTGAGGAGTTCATCTCGGGGCGTGAGACCACTGTCTCGGTTCTGAACGGAAGCGCCTTGCCGATTATTGAGATCGTTCCGACAAGCGGTTTTTATGATTATGAATCGAAATATACCGCAGGGCAGACGGCCTATCTATTGCCAGCCGATCTGCCGCCAAAGCTTTACCACGACATGCAGATCATGGCGCAAAAGGTTTGCACCGTTGTCGGCTGTCGAGGCGCGGCCCGGGTCGATTTTATGCTCCGTGGCGATGAGATGTTCTGTCTTGAGGTGAATACGATTCCAGGGATGACAGCGACCAGTCTGCTGCCGAAAGCGGCCAATGCGGCCGGAATCGATTTTACAGAGCTCGTACAGATTATTCTTGAAGGCGCATCCCTTAGGTAATGGGAAAACTGGATTTTTTATGCTCGATATGAAAGGGAAAAAAATCCGGAAGTCAAAAGAGAACCGGCCGAAGAAAGGGAAAACACCGTATGACTGGAAGACGTTTTTCCAGCGCGGACTTCGGTTGATTCTGGTCAGTGGCAGCGCTCTGTTGATTGTCAGTGGTGGATTTTTTGCCGTCAGGATGTTGTTTGAATCGGGCTATTTCGGCGTGGAGAAGATCCGGATCATGAACCTGAAGCGCTTGAGCAGCGAAGAGATTGTCGCCGAATCGGATATTCGTGGTGGAGATAATATCTTCAATCTTAACCTTGAGCAAATCGGTAAAAAAATCGAGGAGAATCCGTGGGTTGCACGGGCCGAGATTGAGCGGATATTTCCGCGTGAGGTAGTGATCAGGATCACAGAGCGCGAAGCGCGCGCCATTATCAATCTCGACTATCTCTATTATGTCGATATTCATGGCGAGATATTTAAATCGCTCTCCGTCGACAGTCGCCTCGATTATCCGGTTATTACCGGGCTGAATCGGGACTATTTTCTGAATCAGCAGGAAAAGGCCGAAGCGCTTCTGGTCAAGGCGGTCGGACTGCTCGATCTGCTGGCACTGAATACGGTCTTTACCGTCGATCAGATTTCGGAGATTCATATCGATATCAAGAAAGGGTTTGTTCTGACGACAAACCAGTCCGGTGTGCCGGTGCTGCTCGGGCATGACAATTTCCGGCAGAAACTGGCCCGACTCGAAAAAATTTACGAGGATATCAAGCCGGATCTCGCTTCGTTGCTGGGGATCGACCTTAATGTTGCTGATCGGGTCATAGTGAAACTGGACCGAAAGATCACCTGAAGATTAGATATGAACTGATAGTTGTTGTGAAAGTGTCTGTTTATACAAAAAGTTTTGCGGGAAGGAAGGGGTAAAACGATGAGCAATGTAAGAGACAATCTGATTGTCGGGCTCGATATCGGTACGACAAAGATCTGTGCCATCGTCGGTAACCTGACCCCGAACGGGTTGGATATTGTCGGGATCGGTACCAGCCCTTCCAAAGGGCTGCGCAAGGGGGTGGTGATCAATATTGAGAGCACCGTTGAGGCGATTCGTACAGCATTGCAGGAAGCCGAATTAATGGCCGGTTGTGAAATAAAATCGGTCTTTGTCGGGATTGCTGGCGGGCATATCAAGGGGTTCAACTCTCAGGGGGTGATCGCGATCAAGAACCGTGAGGTGACGCGCGATGACGTGCGACGGGTGATCGACGCAGCCAAGGCGATTGCGATTCCGATGGATCGGGAAGTGATTCATATCTTGCCGCAGGAGTTCATTATCGATGATCAGGACGGGATCAAGGAGCCGCTCGGCATGAGTGGCGTCCGCCTTGAATCGAAAGTCCATATTGTGACCGGCGCGGTCGCCAGCGCGCAGAATATCGTCAAAAGCTGCAACCGGGCCGGAGTCGATGTCGCCGATATTGTCCTTGAACAGCTCGCTTCGGCGGAAGCGGTGCTCACCGCAGATGAAAAAGATCTCGGCGTCGTTCTGATCGATATCGGCGGGGGGACCACGGATATTGCCATCTATGTCGATGGAGCGATCAAGCATACCGCTGTCCTCTCTCTCGGCGGAAATCACCTCACCAACGATGTTGCAGTCGGTCTGCGTACTCCGGTCGGCGAAGCGGAAAAAATTAAACAGAAGTACGGCTGCTGTCTCACCTCTATGGTGAGCCGGGAAGAGACCATCGAGGTCCCGTCGGTGGGGGGACGGGAGCCGAGGATTCTGTCGCGACAGCTCCTCTCCGAAATTCTTGAACCGCGGGTAGAAGAGATTTTTACCCTGGTTAATCGCGAAATCGTCCGAAGCGGCTATGAAGATCTTATCGCTTCGGGAGGGGTGATTACCGGTGGAACGACGATTCTCTCCGGGATGCCGGAGTTGGCCGAACAGGTCTTTAACCTGCCGGTCCGGCGCGGAGTGCCGATCGATATCGGTGGTCTCACCGATGTTGTCAGCTCGCCGATTCATGCGACCGGTGTCGGTCTGGTGAAGTACGGCAGCCGTAATCAGCAGAGTCGTAATTTCATGATCGGGCAGGAAAACATGTTTGATAAAGTTGCCAGGCGGATGAAAGACTGGTTCGGTGAATTCTTTTAAGCAAAGATTAATTAACCGTTACTTCGCGGAGAAGTAACCGAAGAAGCATAAGACTGGAGGGAGTTATGTTCGAATTTGATGAGAGCTTGGAGCAGATCGCCAAGATCAAGGTGGTCGGAGTCGGTGGTGGCGGTGGTAACGTCGTCAACACCATGATCAGTGCAAAAATAAACGGAGTCGAATTTGCCGTGGCAAATACCGACGCCCAGGCGCTGCGCAACAGCAAGGCACCGATCAAGCTGCAACTCGGCAGCAAGCTGACCAAAGGGCTCGGGGCCGGTGCCGATCCGGACGTCGGACGCGAAGCCGCACAGGAGGATCGCAACCGGATCGCCGAAAGTCTGGCCGGAGCGGATATGGTTTTTATCGCTGCCGGTCTCGGTGGTGGAACCGGAACCGGAGCTGCGCCGATTATCGCCGAAGTGGCCAATGAGATCGGTGCTCTGACGGTCGGCGTTGTCACCAAACCGTTCTCCCGTGAAGGGAAACGACGGATGCAGCAGGCCGATAAGGGGGCTGCCCAACTCAAGGAAGTTGTCGATTGTCTGATCATCGTCCCGAATGATCGACTGCTCGGACTCGCCGGTAAAAATATGAGTATCCTTGATGCTTTTAAACCGGCCGACGATGTACTGCGTCAGGCCGTACAGGGGATTGCCGATCTGATTACGACCAATGGTCTGATCAATGTCGACTTTGCCGATGTAAAAGCAATCATGAGTGAGCGTGGCATGGCGATGATGGGGATCGGTATCGCTTCGGGTGAAAATCGTGCTGCCGAAGCTGCGCAGGAGGCGATCTGCAGCCCGTTGCTGGAGGAGATCGATATCTCCGGAGCCCGTGGAGTGCTGGTCAATATCTCTGGCTCGTCGTCTCTCACCATGGATGAGTTTGATGAGGCGTCGCGGATTATCCACGACAAGGTGCACGAAGACGCCAATATCATTGTCGGTCTGGTGATTGATGAAGAGCTCGGTGACAACATCAAGATTACGGCGATAGCAACCGGTTTCGGAACCGCTTTTGAGAAGAGCCGACGCACAGAAGACGAGCTCAAGGCGCAGGCGATGAGTCCGCCATCGCGCAATCCGGATCGCGATACGCCGACATTTTTACGCGATCGCCAGAAGCAGTCGCCCCGCTCTCTGCGGCATCCGATGTCTGAAGAGGACGAGTACGATATTCCGACCTTCATTCGCAAGCGGGTCGATTGATTAAGGGCGCAAAAGATTTGCTTGAATGGTTTTTGTCAAAAGTGAATAGTTTTATCAATTCTTCACCTTGTGCCGATGTCTGCTGACATTGGGTGAAGGGATGTAAAGTTTCGATTGAACTGCTGATGCCCCTTTGCCGACTCCGCCCGGCTGTCATTGGGGGGATCTTACTGTTATGATCTGACGACTCCCTCGTCTGGGGCCGCTTTTGCGGCCCCATTTTCTTTTTCGGTGATGTGCAGTTTACCCGTTTCACCTCTGCGCCTCACAGCTCTCCGATTTTGCAAGCGATGAGACCGGTGAAGTCCAGCCACCGCTTTTTTCTTGCATCCTGTCAAGAACAACGTAAGAATCGAGCCATGTCAAAAAAACTGTACATGCAGATGCGCAAACGTCATCAGGCCGAAGAGGGGGGGATTATCCACGCGTGGGGAGGGCGGCTAACGGTCGCACTCGTTTATCCTAATACCTATCACAACGCCATGAGTAATCTCGGTTTTTTGAGTGTTCATCACTGGCTTAATCAACGTGACGACACCTTGTGTGAACGGTTTTTTCTCCCCGATCCTGACGCTCTGGCGGATCACAAAAAGGGGGGGGTTCCGCTCTTTTCGATCGAGTCAGAGCGGCAACTAGCTGAATTTGATGTCATCGCCTTTTCGATTTCATTCGAAAACGATTATCTCAATCTTCCGATCTTGTTTGATCTCGGCCGGATTCCGTGGGGAAAAATTGATCGGACTGAGCAGACACCTCTGCTTCTGGCTGGGGGTGTCTGTGCATTCCTCAACCCTGAACCGTTGGCTCAACAGTTCGATCTGTTTGCCGTCGGTGAAGCGGAGGCGATCCTGCCGAATCTGATTCCCGGCCTTATCGCCGATACCGGCCGCAGCCGCGATAATCTTCTGCGTCTTTCTAATCTCCCCGGGATTTATGCTCCGGTGCTCTACGAGCCGCGCTATGACACTGCCGGTGTACTCCTCGGCTGGGATAAGGAGCCGGCCGCACCGTTCCCTGTCGAGCGGCAATGGCTCGCCGATCTCGATTCTTCTGCCTGCCGCAGTTACATAACGACTCCTGATACGGAATTCGGCGATATGGCGTTGACCGAGATCTCCCGCGGGTGTGGACACGGCTGCCGGTTTTGTGCCGCCGGTTTCATCTTTCGCCCACCCCGGTTTCGCAGCCTCGCCGCAGTTGAGAAGCAGATCGACCTCGGTCTCTGCCAACATAAAAAACAGGGGCTGGTCAGCCCGGCAGTCGGCGATTATCCGCAGCTTAATGCCTTGCAGAAAGGGATCCTGGCAAAAGGGGGGAGCGTCTCTGTAGCCAGTCTGCGTATCGATACCTTGACTGCTGCCGACGTCGAAGCGCTCTCCCTCTCCGGCCACAAGACGGTTGCGCTTGCGCCTGAGGCCGGAAGCCAGCGGTTGCGTGATGCGATCCATAAACGGATCGATACGAAACAGATTCTGCATGCGGTGAAACTGCTCAGCGATGGCGGAGTTCCGAATCTTAAACTCTATTTTTTGATCGGGCTGCCGGGTGAGACCGCCGCAGATCTGGTCGAAATGCTGGAACTGGTCAGTTCGATTCGTGCCGTCTGGTTGGAGGCGGGGCGAAAAAAAGGGTGGCTCGGTCAGATACATCTCTCGGTCAATCCGTTTGTGCCCAAACCGTTTACACCGTTTCAGTGGGCAGCCATGGCGACGGAAGCCGATTTGAAAAAAAAGATGAAACAGCTGCGTCTGGCAATCGGTAAAATTCCGAATCTGTCGATCAGCTTCGAATCGGCGCGTGCGGCTCTTTTGCAAGGGTTTTTATCGCGCGGGGGACGTGAAGTCGGCAGGCTGCTGCCAGAGCTGGCATCCGGCGAACGTTATTTGCAGGCGAGTCGGAAGCATGGGGTTGATTGGCGAGAGATATTACATACAGAAAAGAGCGCCGACGCGGTTTTCCCATGGGAGGTGATCGATTGTCGGGTCGACCGTGATCTCCTCTGGCGGGAGTGGGAGCAGGCGCAATCCGTGGCGCAGATTTCTTCTGATTGACTCGATTTCAGCCGCTGTTTCTTAATGGGGGGATTCCAGTCGGTCTTTGTTTTTTGCTCGAAAGGGTCACTTTTTCTTGTAGACGTCCTCGGGGTTGAAGAGTGGCTGCGAGTTTTCAACCCACTCCCCGTTTTCCCAGCGGGTAAAAAAACAGCTGCGGTTCCCGGTGTGGCAGGCGGCCGGGCCGTTCTGTCTGACTTTGATAACGACGGTGTCGGCATCGCAGTCGGTTAAAACTTCGACCACTTCTTGTGTATTCCCCGACTCTTCCCCCTTCATCCAGTGCCGGTTACGACTCCGGCTGAAAAACCATGTTTTGCCGTCGCGCAAGGTATTCTCAAGGGTTTTTTTATCCATGAACGCAACCATCAGGATTTCGCCATTCTCATAATCCTGAATGACTGCCGGAATCAGGCCCCCCATTTTGTCAAAGTCGATTTCAGTCACGTCGTTCTCCCTTGTTCGCATTGCCGGGTTCTTTAATACCGTTTTTAATCGATTGATGTCAACGTGGACGACCTTCTGTTTAAAAGATTTTATAGTTCCGTCGATCGGGGCTTCCCCGTTCGGCTCTTCCTCTTTATACTGCTAGAAATTTATCAGTACGTAACAAGGGATATTCTCTTCTTTATGACAGACGATCTTTCTTGCTCGAAAAAGGGTTCGCGCTGGCAGACAGTACGTGATGGTCTGATAGGTGCCTGGCCGATCTGCCTCGGATATTTTCCGATCGGGATGGCGCTCGGTCTGCTGGCTCGACAATCCGGGTTGACGCCGTTCGATATCGGTCTGATGTCGCTGCTGGTGTTTGCCGGCAGCGCGCAATTTATCGCTGTCGCTATGATCGGCGAAGGCGCTTCAGCGCTGTCGATTATTTTAACCACCTTTGTTGTCAATTTTCGTCATCTGTTAATGAGTTCGTCGTTGGCCCCGCAGTTGTACGGGGTGCAGCGTGGTTTTCTTTGTCTGTTGGCCTACGGCGTAACGGATGAAAGTTATGCGGTCAATACGACCCGTTTTCATCAGGGGGGGTGGGATCGGTGGCACGCTTTGGTGCTGCATCATGCCGCCAACACGACATGGTTTGTCGCCACACTGACCGGGGCTCTGGTTGGCACCCTGGTGCCGCAAGGAGCTTTCGGGATCGATTTTGCCCTGCCGGCCATGTTTCTGGTTCTGCTGGTTTATCAGTTTCATAATCGTCTCCATGTACTCGTCGCGATCATTGCTGCCGTGGTCAGCATCTTCTGTTATCTGATCCTCCCCGGCGATGGCTATGCTGTGATTGCAGCGGTGGTGGCGGCGAGTTGCGGCTATCTGGTGCAGCGTCGCGGCGATCGAAAGCGAAGTGTATGAACTATCCGGACTATCTCTACCTGCTGCTCGGTATGGGTCTGGTGACTTATCTTCCGCGCATGGTGCCACTGGTGATGCTTGCCAACCGTAAACTTCCAGAAGGGGTGGTTGATTGGCTCAATTTTATTCCGGTCGCGATCCTTGCAGCTCTGGTTGCT
>JACUTX010000109.1 GCA_014859615.1 Desulfuromonadales bacterium
ACTAGAGCGTTACAACTCTTTGAAGTTGAACCGGTAGCTGAAGCTCTTGGGGTCGTAGAAATCGAGCGGCTGGCCGCCGACTTCGGCATAGGGGTAGCCGAAGGTGTTGAGCGGCTTGTCAGCCTGGGGCGGGTTGAGGATCAGGTCGCGGCCGCTGGCGAGTTTGAAGCGATAAGCATCAAGGCCGCCCCAGAAATAGTCGCGCAGCTCAGTGACGCGCGGACTGTCGAGCGTCAGTTTCTCGACCAGCATCGCCTTGAGGACATCAGCCGGATCGACCGGCACCCAGCCATGACCGGGGAGGAAAAATTCAGCCCAGCAGTGCTGCCAGCCCGTGATCTCCTGCTCGCTCTTCTTGCCGAGTCGCAGACCAAAGATTTCGCGGGCCGGCACCCCGACGGCGCGGCAGAGGGCAACAAAAACCGACGAAATATCTGTACACTTCCCACCCGGCTTCAGCAGCAGATAGCAGACATCACCTTGGCCGCAACCGACCGTATCGGCATCACGATGCATATTCTCAACGGTCCAGTCGTAGATCGCCTTGCTCCGTTCCAAAACGGTTATCTTATTGGCAACAATTTTATCGGCCAGCTCCTTGACAACGCCATTAATCGGACCAAGACGGGTCGGGGCGAGATACTCGGCGTAGTCGACCGGGTTCCAGGCTGGCTCATGAATCGGAAGTGCCCCGCGCCGCAGCTCCTTACGCTCGACTTCAAAAGTGAGATTCAGTTGGCGACTCTTGCTCCCTTTCGGCCATTCGGCATAGAGTAACGGCGTACCATTCATCCGGACGGTATAAACCCCCGTCGCGGCGTAGTCACCGCTGAGGGAAATGTTACTGACCTGCTGATTCTGATCTGATACCGGATAAGGGATCCAGAGTTTCACGATTTCACCAGTCGGTTGTCCGCTCAGATCGAACTCCATACTGACCTGGCCGGCACGACTTTGCGCCGGCGTGATCGCCGGAATTAATAGAGAGAGGAGAACAAGGGTGGTCAACACTCTTTTCATGTTCATTTGCTCCTGTCGATAGAATCGGGTTAAAATACGGGCCATTATCAGCGATTGACATCATCAAATCAAGTTGCTCCTAATCCGTATCTATTTTCTTCAGCGAAGACAAAAAAACAGGATTGACATAACAGCTCATACAGGTTCAGGGTGCACAGCATCGTACGGCTGAACGTAGAGTGACAAGGAGAGAGCATGACCGATGAAAAAAGAAAATTCGTTTATTCAATCTTCTGGAACTGTGGTCTGATTACCCTTGGCAGCCTGCTCCAGGCGATTGTCCTGAAAGAGATCGCCATCCCGCATAATTTTGTTCCGGGCGGCCTGTTCGGGATCGGCTCCCTTATCTTTTACAAAACCGGTTTTCTCGATCCCGGCCTGATCTACCTGCTGTTGAATATCCCGATGTTTATTCTCGGCTACCTCTTCATCTCCCGCCGCTTTGTCTGGTACAGCGGACTCGCTATGGGGTTGATCACAATTTTTTACCAGCTGGTCCAGTTTCAGATTCATATCGAAAACCAGCTTTATGCAGCGCTTGTATTCGGTTCTCTGCTCGGGATCGGTGCGGGGATGGTGTTGCGTTCACTCGGTTCCAACGGCGGGCTTGATGTCGTAGCGGTTATCCTCAACCAGAAATACAACATCGGCGTCGGCAAAGTTTACTTCGTTTTTAATCTCATTTTGTTCACGGCGAGTTTCGCCAGTCTCGATAATGATCTGGTCATTGTTTCGATGATCGCGGTCTTTGTCAGCTCACTGACGGTCGACTACGCCCTCTCGCTCTTCAATCAGCGTAAACTCGCTTTTATCGTCTCCGAAAAACCGGACGAAATTGCCAATCAAGTGATGATCCATCTGAAAACCGGAACCACCATGCTCCCGGCTATCGGCTCCTACCACAAAAAAGAGAAGACCGTCTTGATGGTGGTGATCAATAATATTCAGCTCAAGCGTCTTGAGGAGATCGTTTTCACTGCAGATGAATTCGCGCTGTTTATCGTCGAAAATACCTTCAACGTTCTCGGCTCCACCTTTTCACGGCGCAAGATCTATTAACCTTTCAACAAAAACAGATTGGATCCCGTTGAACCTGATTATGAAGGAGAACAGACTATGAACAGCTGTCCATGCGGGAGCGGCAACGACTACACCGCCTGCTGCGAACCGGTCATCACCGGGAAAGAACCGGCGCAGACCGCCGAACAGTTGATGCGGGCGCGTTATTCAGCCCATGTTATGGTCGATGTCGAGTTTCTTTACGCAACGACTCACCCCGACTATCGTGAAGGGTACGATCACAAAGGGACCAGAATCTGGGCTGAAAATTCTGAATGGCATGGCCTGCAGATTCTCGAAACGACAGGGGGTGGCCCGAAGGATGAAGAGGGCGAAGTCGAGTTTATCGCCCGCTTTCGCGATAAGAATGGTCTGCGCAGTCATCACGAACGTGGCAAGTTTGAGCGCAAAAAGAAAAGATGGCTGTTCACTGAAGGGGAGATGGTCAAATCACCACCGCTAACGGTCAACAAAATCGGCCGGAACGACCCCTGCAACTGTGGCAGCGGGAAGAAACACAAGAAGTGCTGCGGAAAATAGTCGATCGGTACGCGGGGCAAACTAAAAGCATAGCAACGGTTCAGCACTTCTATAACAGCATGAGGTCTACAGCTGTTTTTTAGCCGAACCACCCCTGCCAGCGCGCCTTTTTGATCGCACTCTGCAGCGCCGCGAGTTTTCGCTCCACCTCTTCGGCGCCGCGCTTAATGGCGGCTTCGGTCGTGGAAAAATCGGCCCAGTGGGTTATGCCGTTTCTGGGTGAGAGAATCATATCAGCTTCTTTAAGCTGCTCTCGGTTGAGAGCGTCGCGCGCCAGGGAGTCGGCGCGAGCGATTACATCGAGAGCGTTGCGCGGCACCTCAAACTCTCTGCCGGAATCCCCCACATTGACAGCAATTACAAAATCGGCACCAAGTTGGCGGGCAGCCCGGATCGGAACCGTTTCGACCCAGCCACCGTCAACCAGGACCAGCCCGTCAAGTTCAACCGGATTGAGCACCCCCGGCATAGCACAGGAGGCAGCAATCACTTCGCGCAGCCGCCCGCGCTTGAGAACAACCGCTTCGCCACTTTTCAGATCGAGGGCAACGGCGGCAAACGGGATGCGGGTCTCCTCCACGCTTAAATCTTCGAGCAGGTAGTCGTAACTGCTGGCGGCAGTTTTATTGTTGACCAGAGCGGTCTTGGTGACCAACAGAGTATTAAACACCCCGCGCCGTGCAAATCGCCCCATATCGGCCAAAAAACCTTCGTCATGAGAATCGAGTTCCTTGAAGAAATTAAACCCCGATTCTTCAAACTCTTCACTGTCGATATAAGCGGCAAAGTGCGCCTTGATTGCATCCACATCCGGTAGAGTTGCGTACATGGCGCCAATAATTGCCCCCATACTGGTGCCGGTAATGATATCGATGGGGATGCCGTGCCGGGTCAGCCCGTCGAGGACCCCGATGTGGGAAAAAGCACGCGCCGCGCCGCCGCCGAGAGCCAGTCCGACTTTTATTCGTTTGAACATACTACTACTCCTGTGAATCAGGTCCGCAATAAAAATTAATCGAGATTCTGCGTCCGGTAAAGCGGCCCGATCAGTTCCAGATGAGTCAGATAGAGACGCAGATCAAACTCCAGCTGGTGATAATCCGGCTCCATATATTCGCAGAGGTTATAAAACGCCTTGTTGTGCTCCTTCTCCTTGAGATGTGCCAGTTCATGCACCACGATCATTCGCAAAAATTCGATCGGTGCAGTCTTGAAGACAACACCGATGCGAATTTCGTGTTTCGCCTTCAGCTTCCCCCCCTGCACCCGGGAGATAAAAGTGTGCAGACCGAGCGCATCATGCAGAATGTTGATCCTGCTGTCGTAAATGACCTTGCTTAAGGGATTGGCCTTGCGCAGAAACCGGTTTTTCAGCTCGACGGCAAAATCGTACAGCACCTTTTCGGTCTTGATTGTGTGCGGAAGCGGGTAACGTTTGAGGAGCAGCTGCGTTAGACGCTGTTCCTCTATAATTTTTCCGATCTGACCGATCAGCTGTTGGGGATAACCGGTCAGATAGCGTAATTCCTGCATCAGATTCAAACTTTCATCAGTGCTTGTCGATCTCTTCATGCGGTTTTGACTATCATCTTGCCATTACTCTCTTTTCTTTACAATCACTTTAGCGCCTGATGAAAGGCGATCAAGCTTTCAGAAAAGAGGGTTTAAATTCCTTTCTGCCACTGATTTAACGCTGTTAATAGGGGGGAGACTGTAACTCTTGAATCGCAGCCGGAGGGCGACCGGTCCGGCAAGCTTTTGTCCCCTGAATCAGACCGTCTGCCAATAACGGCGCCAGTTCTCTCGCGCGACCTTCCGGCGGAATCTTTTCGGCATTGTACAAAGAGACCCTTCTGATTGCTCCAGAGTCGCTCTGTTTGGAATCAGGGCCAGACATTGGCAGGGGCGTTCGGCAACAGAAAAGCGGCAGCCGTCGACTCCGAGAAAACCACATCCGGCCGAGGTCGAACCGGGAGCCGGTATCGATACGTCATTCATCTCCCAGAGGAAGAGACCGATGGGAAAAAGACGCTCACGCAGTTCTTCAAGCGGCAGCTGTTCGCCACCGAAAAAGAGATCAAAAAAGCGCGCAGGATCGACCCAAATTCCAGGCCCCCCCTGACAACACCGCCCACCACACTCCCGACAGAGGAGGCGATTTAATATCGGTTGTAATTCTGGTCGCATAAACTTGTTTTTCCGCCTCTTCAGGCCCCGATGCTTTGACCGACAGCAGAAAAATCGAGCTCACCGCAGCCGTCCGCCAGCGCCTGTTTGTACAGCTCATTGGCTGTAGCGACAGTGTGCAGCGGCTGCTGCTTCTCGTCGCCGAGCGCAATGGCCAGACGCAGATCTTTCTGCATATGTTTAAGAGGGAAATTGACCGGATGCTCGGCGGCAGCAATCTTCGGCCCCTTCATGGCAAACATCGGGTTGGCGATCGCACCGGCAGCAAAGACTTCGAGGATCTCCTCGGCATTGAGATCACAGCGCTTGCCAAGAGCCAGCGCTTCACAAAGCAGAGTCATCATCCCCCCCATTGTCATATTGACCAGCAGCTTCATGGCCCCCCCCTGTCCGGTCGCTCCGAGATAAAGATGTTTTTTACCGAGGAGATTAAACAGGGGGAGCGCATCTTCATAGAGGGATCGATTTCCGGCAGCAAGGATGACCAGTGACCCCTCCTCCGCCGGTCTCTTGCTTCCGGAGACCGGCGCTTCGAGAAACCGACCACCGGCTGCTTCGATCTCTCTACCGATGGTTCTGGCAGTTAATGGATCGACCGTTGACATATCAATGTAGCTTTTGCCCGGAATAATCGCTTTTTGTACCCCTGCATCGCCAAAAACCACTTCGGAAGCCGCTTCGGGGTCCGCCAGCATGGCAATACAGATATCAGAGGCAGCAACAGCAGCGGCGGGGGTCACCGCAATGACCGCCCCCTTGCGCTCCAGCGGCTTACACCGCTCAGCGGTCCGGTTCCAGACAATCAGCTCATGCCCTGCTGCCAGCAGGTTTTCCGCCATCGGCCGACCCATAATTCCCAACCCGAGAAAAGCAATCTTCATCGTTAACCCCTTTCAATGCAAAATTATTTATCAGACAGAGGTCGGCCAGAACGGCTCTTCTTCTGTTTGGCAAATCAAATATTTTATTTATTGCATCGCTAAAGCACCAAAAAAAATTCGCAATTTTGTTAAACACAAGAAATTCTCATATTAACAGTAACTTAGAAAAGTTTCGCCCATATCGATAACATCTTTACAAGATCAAGAGTTTGCAATTCTGCGAAAACGGTGACCGCCGTGCGCTCTGCATACTTTATTAACTATCTGTAATAACGACAGATTTTTGATTGTAACAAAATTTTAAAACATTGGTATACAGATTGCTCTTAACTCGATAATGAAAGAGACCAGATGTCGAAAGAATAACCACAGCTGCAGATCAGGAGGAATTTATGCGGGTTGAAACAGACGGAGCACAGATCAGCTACAATGATTTTGGACAGGGACCCGCGGTACTCCTTATTCACGATCACCTGCACGATCGCCAGAAGTGGGAAGAGCAGATCGAGCCATTGGTCTCGGCCGGCTTTCGGGTTGTTCTGACCGTTCTGCGCGACAGCACAAAGAGCGATCAGACCGAGGCAGCGGTAGAGCCTAAAACGAATAGCGCAGATATTATCGGTCTGCTCAATTATCTTGGCATCGGTCGGGCAGTCGTCTGTGACCTCTCCTTCAGCGGCTCGGTTCTCTGCGATTTACTGAAAAATTACCCCCAACGTATCGCCGGTGCCTGCCTGGCAACCAATCGCTCGATTCAGATCCCGCAGAGCAAAACCAGAATCACAACATTAAAAATTCTCGGCCACCAATGCGACGGAACATTACCCCCTCTCCCGACTCTACCGCGCAACAGTGAGTGCAATCCGATTACTCATCAAAAAATCTCCACCGACATCGCCAGTCCATTACCGGTCTCTGGCCAAACGACAGATCGTCTGATTAATAAAGAGAATGCACAGGAGTTCGTCTCTCATCTCCTCGAATTTCTGACGCGACTGGTGCCGCAAAAAAAACGCAATAATTTATCTGTGGCCGCTTAAGCAACATTTAAAGGGAGGAAATCCGTCCAGGTCGATACGCCGTTAAAGCAGTGCGAGTTCCGTATCGATGGCACTCCAGGCGGAGTAACCGAATCCGATCACCCCGAGAGTGACGACCAACATAAAAAGCGCGATCAAAGAGAGCACCATAGTATGTCGATAATACGCTTTCCGATAACAGAGGAGAGCAAGGACGAAACTGAGGAGACAGGCCGGGGCGGTCAAAAAAACAATGATCATGAGCTTGACTTCCGTTGGTTATCGACGGGTTCTCCACTGCAAAAATGGAGCATGAGCCGTCATATCGCTAATGTAATTTTATAAAGTTTTGGTCAACGCTAAACAATCGCTGGCAACAGCAATTACGGACAAGGAAGAGTCGACGACTATTTCAACAGGGTCTTGGCCTTCTTTGCCTCTGCGCTCTGCGGGTATTCGCTGACGACTTTTTGCAGAAGCGTCTTCTCCATCCCCTTATCGCCGAGAGCACCAAATGCAAGCCCTTGCTTGAACATTGCGGCTGACGCCTTGGTATGTTTTGAAAATTTATGGATCACATCCTGAAATTGCAGGATCGCTTTTTCATACTGCTTTTCACCGTAATACGCCTCCCCGATCCAGTAGATAGCGTTGACCGCCAGCTCGTGTTGCGGATAGTCACGCAAAAAGAGCTGCAGAGCTTTGCGACCATCGCTAAACCGGTTCTCGTTCTGAATCAGTTGCAGCGCTTTTTCATACTGTTCTTCTGCTCCGGTTCCCGGCTCCGCCGATCCCCTTTGCCCCCCTGCATTGAGCGGCGGTACTGCTGTGGTTTGAGCCGCCAGACGCTCTTCAATGCGGGCAAGCTTAAGTTCCTGTTCACTGCGGATCATGGTCAAGAGCTCGTGAAGCTGCTTGCGTTCATGCACCCCCTCTTCGTATCGACCGCTCAACCGCTGCAGCTCAAAACGAAGAGCGTCAACCTCGGCCCGCAGATCGGCCAACCTGCCAGCCTGCTCTTCCAGCCGTTTATTTAATGACTGTTCTGGTTGACTTGAAATCGTCGCCTGCTCAACCAGAGCCAAACGCCGCTTCATCTCTTCCAGATCGTTGCGTTGTGCGACGGGACTCTGCAGGCAGCCGGTAACGACAGATGTCAACAGAACCAGAAAGAGACAAAAAAATATTTTTCGCATAGGGGTGACTCCGCTCAACAAATAAAAAAGGGGCCGCATTCATCGCGGCCCCTTTTTAGATAGAACGTAAATTACTGTGCTTTGAATTCAGCCCGACGATTCTTGGCCCAGGCCGCTTCATTGCTACCCCGATCGAGGGGCATCATCTCGCCCATGGAGATCGCTTTCATCTGATCTGCCGACACACCGAGAGAGCGCAGATAATCCATCGCTGCCTGTGCGCGTTGTTCCCCCAGAGCAAGGTTGTAATCGTCAGAACCGCGCTCATCGCAATGCCCTTCGATATTGACCTTGAGCCGCGGTGCCGCTTTTAAAATCTGGGCATTCTGCTTCAGGGT
>JACUTX010000110.1 GCA_014859615.1 Desulfuromonadales bacterium
TGACACTCTTTCTTGAGTTTTTCTTATGATTCACAATAGTACTGAATAGTTACCAGATTTTTAAAATAAGAAAGGGGGCGGTTGATCCCGCCCCCTTTTTACGGTTACTCAACCACACTGGCCGACAGAATCGTCACCGGTTCAACCGGTACATCCTGGTGCATCCCCTGGTTGCCGGTTTTAACCAGGCGGATCGTGTCGACCACATCGAGCCCTTCGACTACTTTGCCGAAAACAGCGTAGCCGTACCCCTGCGGTGTTGCAGATTGATGATTCAGAAAATTGTTGTCGACGGTATTAATAAAAAATTGAGCCGTCGCACTGTCGACGACCTGGGTCCGGGCCATGGCAACGGTACCGCGATCATTTTTCAGGCCATTGTCGGCTTCGTTTTTGATCTGGGCCTTGGTCTTTTTCGGATTCAGGTCAGCAGACATGCCACCCCCCTGGATCATGAAATCTTTGATAACCCGGTGAAAGATCGTACCGTTGTAGAAGCCGTCCTCGACATAGTCGAGGATGTTTGCTGTTGTGATCGGCGCTTTTTCGGCATTGAGTTCGATCACGATGTCACCGGCCGATGTTTCAAACCGAACCTTCGGGTTTGGATTGCTCATGCATAAATCCTTATCTGTTGAGGTTTTCGTTAAAAGTGGGCAATGATGACACAGCAATCTGACTGATGCAAGCCTCTCTTTGTCCCGCCCGTTTACGGGGCGAGGGCGATATCGAAAAACGGAGTCGCCAGGTGTACGGTTTCGACGGCGATGCAGACCGTTTATTTGAGCGCTGACAGGGCTGCGTTATAATCCGGTTCCTGTGTGATCTCCGGAACCTGCTCCGTGTAGATCACTTTGCCCCCCTTATCGATGATGACAACTGCTCGTGAAAGGAGTCCGGCCAACGGACCGGTGGTGATGGTTACGCCGTAGTCCTCTTTGAACGCGGCAGACCGAAATGATGAGAGCGCGATGACGTTGTCTATCCCCTCAACTTCACAGAAGCGTTTGTGTGCAAACGGGAGATCCGCCGAGATGCAGAGTACGACCGTATTCGGGAGGTTTCCTGCCTCGGCGTTGAACCAGCGAACCGATGCGGCACAGACGGCAGTATCGAGGCTGGGGAAGATGTTGAGAATCACATTTTTACCTGCATATTCGGCCAGTGTCCCTTCAGACAGATCGCTTCTG
The DNA here is from genome assembly GCA_014859615.1 of Desulfuromonadales bacterium. Lineage (GTDB taxonomy): Bacteria > Desulfobacterota > Desulfuromonadia > Desulfuromonadales > UBA2294 > Kmv16. The sequence continues at coordinate 1,191 of JACUTX010000110.1, forward strand.
GTCAGGCTGAAGGCCGGCGCCGCACTACCGACCTTTGGCAGAGTGCCGACGGTTTCGATTGCATTCCCTTTCAAAGTGATTTGAGCCATTTTTTTTCCTCCTTGCTTGAGTGTCCTGTAATTCTACCGGATGAGCGATAAACAGGGAGTCAGGATGCGAAAAAGAGTTTCATCTCTTTGCACCGTTCCATCAATTGCATGATGTGTTTCTTCTCTTCCTGACAGATGGCATCGATGATTCTGACGTTTTCTCCGCTGAACAGCGTCTTGATCTCATTGAAATAGAGCAGGGTATCTTTTTCGAACAGCAGCGCTTTCCAGAGCAGCTCTTTTGGTGTCGTATTCGTCTCGATCAGCAGGTTTCTGGTTATTTCCCGGACCAGCAGGTCGATAAAATGGCTGTATTCACCGAAAAGCGGCTGAGCGCTTTTCTTTCCCCCGAATTGCTCATCTCGCAAACGGGTGTAGAGGCTGCAGTGTTTTTTCTCTTCATTCATCAGCAGGGCAAACAGGGCGGCCAGTTCGGCGTCCTCGGTCTCATCCATCGCTAATTCGTAAAAATTTTGCCCGTGTTTTTCCAGCCAGACGGCCAGATCGAGCACACTTTCAAGCGTTTTGATGCTCTGTCCTGCCAACATAGGATCCCTCCAATCAGCTGTTGGGGGTTAATGATGTCTTGACGCTTATTTTTCCATGCAAGGTTTTTTGGACCGGGCAGCGGTCGGCGATCTCAAGCTGACGCAGGCGTTTCTCGTCGCTCAGATTGTCCGACAGTTCCACTTTGCGGATCTTGCCATCAGTTGTCAGTCGAGGAGCTGCTGCATGATCTGCAGAGCGGCCTGTCGGCCATCGGCGGCTGCCGTGACCACCAGGTCGGCACCGCGCTGACAGTCGCCGCCGGCGAAGATCATTTCTGCCGAAGTTGCGAAGCTCTTCTGATCGACCACAATCTCTCCCCATTTCCCATACTCGACGCCCGCTTCTTTCAGAAATGCACTCATCTCTGGGTCGAAACCGAGGGCCATGATAACGACATCAGCCGGTATGCAGTGCTCGCTCCCGGTTATTTCGCTGATCTGTCGTCGTCCATCTGCTCCCGGTTCGCCAAGCCTGGTCTTTAAAAGTTCGATGCCGACCAGCACTCCTGCCCGGTCGATTTCTATCGCCTTGGGGGCTTCGTGAAATATGAAGGTCACCCCTTCTTCGACTGCATTGTGGTACTCCTTGCGGCTCCCCGGCATGTTCTCCTCATCGCGCCGGTAGAGACAGGTTACGGATTCGGCTCCGTCGCGTACGGCTGTCCGGACGCAGTCCATGGCGGTATCACCACCGCCTATCACTGCCACCCGCTTGCCGAGAACAGTGAAGGATTCATCCCAGGATTGATCGAACAGACGCCGCTGGTTGTTGGTCAGAAAGTCCATCGCCAGATAAACCTGCTGATGATTTTCATTTGGAATACCGGCCTGTTTCCCTTTTATGGCCCCGAGCCCGAGGAAGACGGCGGAGAATTTCTCGCGCAAATCCGCCAAAGAGATATCAGTGCCGACATGCGTACCCAGGTTCAGGGTCATCCCGGCCTGTTTGAGGATGGCAAACCGGCGTCGAACGAGCTCTTTGTTGAGCTTGAAACCGGGGATGCCGTAGGTGAGAAGGCCACCGGGGAGTTCTGCCTGTTCGTACATTTCAACCCCGATTCCGGCCCGGAGTAAAAAATGGGCGCAGCTCATACCGGCCGGCCCGGAGCCGACGATGGCGACTCTCTCTTTACGGGTGATTCCGGGGAAGGGGAGACGGTATCCGGCTTTAAATGCCAGATCGGTAATCGACGCCTCGATCGGACCGATACTGATGGCTCCGTAGCCGTCATCCAGGGTGCAGGCTCCTTCGCAGAGTCGGTTGTGCGGGCAGATTCGTCCGAGGATTTCCGGAAAAGGGGACGATTCATTGGAGAGCAGAAATGCTTTTTTCAGGTCTTTTTCGGCGATCGCTTCGAGCCATTGCGGAATAAAATTCCCCAGGGGGCAGCCGATCGATGCGCAGAACGGGTCGCCGCACTGCACGCAGCGCTCGGCCTGACGGGCAACATTGTGATTGTTGAAAAATTGATAGATCTCTTCAAAGGAGCGCAGGCGAGAGCTGACGTCGTCTTTTTCCGGGTCGAGGCGGTGGGTCTCTATAAATCCCTGCATACTGTTTTCCTGTCGCTGTGCAACGAGCTGTTTGCCTGTTACGTACAATAGTTATTCAGATACGGACCAGGCTTAATCCCCCTCTTTGGGGTTCAGCGGCGCCTTCAAGTTTCTTGGCGTTACCATCCAGAAGGTCGACAGCTCTTCACGAAAATGATCGAGAATATGGCGTGCTCGCTTGCTGCGGGTCCGGTTGTGGTAACTGACCAGAATCTTTTTCAGATAGAGTTTCGCCTCACTGTCCTCATCGATATCGATCCGCCGCGCTTCGACCAGTTCGCGGTTGAGATTGTCCATGAAGGTGCGGCTCTTGTCATAGATAAAGGCTGCACCGCCGGTCATGCCGGCACCGAAATTGATGCCGGTGTCGCCGAGGATGACAACGGTGCCGGCAGTCATATATTCACAGGCGTTGTCGCCGGTCCCTTCGACTACGGCGAGGGCACCGGAATTGCGGACTGCAAAACGTTCGCCGGCGATCCCGGCGGCGAACAGTTTCCCCCCGGTTGCACCGTAGAGACAGGTGTTGCCGATTGCCGCTGTCCCTGCCTGATAGACGGTCGGGGTGACGATGATGCGACCGTTACTCATCCCCTTGCCGACATAATCGTTGGCGACGCCGTTGAGAAAGAGGTTGACGCCGTGAATCAGGAACGCCCCGAGGGACTGTCCGGCAACGCCGCTTAAGCGGATGGTAATCGCCTCCTTCGGTAACCCTTCATCACCGTAAAATTTGGCGATCTCGCCGCTGATCAAGGCACCGAATGAGCGATTCAGGTTGCTGATCGGATATTCGAGAATGATCTCTTCCTGCGGGCTTCTTATCACCGGATAAATTTCCTGAAGCACCTTTTTCTCAAAAAGATTGTCGTCAAACGGTTCGTTGCGTCTCTGCCAGGTGTTCCCTCCTGCAAAAGTGCGCAGCAGAACGGAAAAATCGAATTTATTCGCTTTGGCGCTGGCGCTCGCTTTCAGCAGATCGGCTCGCCCGATCAGTTCGTCCAGGGAGCGATAGCCGAGTTCAGCGAGGATTTCCCGCACATCTTCGGCAATGTCGGTCAGATAGCTGACGACCTTGTCGACGGTGCCGACAAAGTGAGTACGCAGATTCTGATCCTGGGTCGCGACGCCGACGGTGCAACGATTGAGATGACAGACCCGCAACAGTTTGCAACCGAGCATAACCAGCAACGACGTGCCGAAGCCGTAAAATTCAGCGCCCAACAGCGCTGCCTTGACAACATCACGTCCGACTTTGAGGCCACCGTCGGTCTGCAGCTGCACCAGCTCACGCAGATTGTTCGCTTTGAGACTCTGGTGCGCATCACTCAGACCGAGTTCCCACGGGTTACCGGCAAACATGATCGAGGTCTGCGGTGCGGCGCCGGTCCCCCCGTCAGCACCTGAAATAATGATCCGGTCAGCGTAAGCTTTGGCGACCCCGGCGGCGATGGTCCCGACCCCTTCCGACGAAACCAGCTTGACGCTGATCCGCGCCTCAGGGTTGACCTGCTTGAGGTCGAAGATCAGCTGAGCCAGATCTTCGATCGAGTAAATATCGTGATGCGGCGGCGGCGAGATCAGGGTGACGCCCGGCACTGTAAAGCGCAGCGAGGCGATCAGCGGGGTTACTTTCTCCCCAGGCAACTGCCCCCCTTCGCCCGGTTTGGCTCCTTGGGCGATCTTGATCTGAATCTCCTCGGCGCTACGCAGATAAGCCGGAGTGACGCCAAAACGCCCGGAGGCGATCTGTTTGATTTTGCTGTTTTGCGCCGATTTAAGTCGCGCCGGCGCTTCGCCCCCTTCGCCGCTGTTGGAACAGCCACCGATGCGCAACATCGCCTCGGCCAGAGCTTCGTGCGCTTCGGGTGAGATGGAACCGAGTGACATGGCGGCCGAATCGAAGCGTTTTGTGATCGCGCTGATCGGCTCGACCTGATCGAGAGGGATCGGTTTACGATCGCTCTTGAATTCGAGGAAGTCGCGGATAAACTGCTGACCTCGTCCCGTAATCAAGGTGCGGAATTTCAGATAATCGTCCCGCTGCAAGGTTTCGGCATAGCGGTGGAGGGTCGTGATCACCTTTGAATTGAAATCGTGATACTCACCGCCGGGATTATCGCGGTAACTGCTGCCGATTTCGACCGGATAGAAGGGGAGCATGTGACTGTTGAAGAAGACTTTACGATGCACCTTTTCGATCCGCTCTTCAATATCGGCGAAATCGAGTCCTGGCAGCAGGGGGGGGGAGGAGGGGAAGCAGAGCGAGACGATCTCCCGACTCAGACCGATGATATCAAACAGGGCAGCGTTGCGGTAACTGGAGACCGTGCTGATCCCCATTTTCGACATCACCTTCAAAAGCCCTTTGGTCAGCGAAGCAAAAATATTATTCAGGCCGATGCGGATTTCCCGTGGGGTTGCCTTCCCTTTTTCGAGCAGGTCCAGAGCGGTGGTGTAGAGGAGCCACGGATAGATCGCGATCGCCCCGAATCCGATCAAAACTGCTGCCTCGTGGGCGTTGGTCACTTCTCCGGTAATCGCAACCAGCGAGGCGAGATGACGTACTTTTTCTGCGAGCAGGCGTCGATTGAGATAACCGATCACCATCGCCATCGGCAGCAGACGGGTTTTAGAATTGAGAATTCGATCATCGAGCAGGACAATTCGTACGCCATCATCACGAACCGCCGCCACGACCTGGTCACCGAGTCGAATCAGGCTCCCCTTGAGGTCAGAACGGAAGCCGGTGCCGAAGAGGGCATGTTTGTAACAGGTCTCAAAACGCGGCATGGCCGGATCGCCGAACGTAAGGAGTGCATCGTAGATTTCGCGCGACAGAATCGGTGAGACATTCTTCAAACGCCGCCCCCGGTCGGCCGTTTCGATAAGCGGATTCCCGATCTCTCCGATCCCGATCGTGGTCGACATCACCACTTTCTCGCGATAAGGGTCGATCGGTGGATTCGTCACCTGGGCAAATTTTTGCCGGAAAAAATCGGTAAAGTTGCGCTGCACCTCGGAAAATGCGGCGAGCGGCGTATCGTTCCCCATCGAGCCGGTCGGTTCCCGGCCGTCGCGCAGCATCGGCTTGATCACCTGTTCGATCGTCTCGTGCGTGATATTGTGGTAGCGCTGTTTATTCGGTAGATCTTCGTAGTGGTAGTCGTCGAGCTGTTCAAACTGCTGTTCGATGAACTCCTGCAGGTAGTAGGTGCGATCGGTCAGCCAGCGGCTGTAGGGGTTCGAAGCCATCAGGTAGTCATCAATATCGGCGGTTTTGAAAATTGTCCCCTGTTGAAGATCGGCGGCGATCATCTCCCCGCTCTGCAGCCGTCCGCGTTCGCGAATCATCTCCGGCGGGACGCCAAGAACCCCGTATTCACTGGTCAACAACAGCCGATCATCTTTGGTGACGACATATTTGGCCGGGCGCAGGCCGTTACGATCGAGCATGCAGGCGACATAGCGACCATTGGTCATACTGACCGCAGCCGGGCCGTCCCACGGTTCCCAGGCGGCTGATGTGTACTCGTAGAACGAGCGGAGACCTGCTGCCATATTGGCAACATTGTGCCGTGCCGGCGGGATCAGCATCCGCGCCGCCTTGAAAAAGTCGACGCCGTTAACCAACAGAAACTCAAACATATTGTCGAGACTGGCGCTGTCACTTCCGACCGGCTGCAAGATTGGCAACAGTCGTTGCATCTCCTCATCACTGAAGAGATCGCTCTTCATCGCCGCCGCTTTGGCCAGAGCGTTAAAGCGGTTGCCACGAATCGAATTGATTTCACCGTTGTGCGCCAGATTGCGAAACGGCTGGGCCAGACGCCACTGCGGCAGGGTGTTGGTCGAAAAGCGCTGATGAAACAGGACGAAGCGGGTCTGGAATTCGGCTTCGGCCAGGTCGGGATAGAGCTGACGCAGATAGTTCGGCATCACCAGCCCTTTGTACGAGATCAGGCTGCGCGAGAGGTTGGAGATGTAGAATCCCCGGTCATCTTCCAGCTCCTGCTCGATTTCGCGCCGGGTCAGATAGAGCAGGGCGTCGAAACGTTTAGTAGCAATCAGCTCACGGGGGACAACAAACGCCTGCACGATTTTCGGCAGCCGCTCACGGGCGTAGTCGCCCAAAGCATCTAGATTGAGCGGCACGTCCCGGAAAAGAACCACCTGCAGGTCATTCTTTTCGCAGGCGGCAGCAAACAGCTCCTGCTGTTTTTCGGCAGCGGAGAGAAACAGGGTGCCGACGGCAAAATAGCCCGGCAGCGAGACCCCTTCATTTTCAGCGACCTGACGCATGAAACTGTCGGGCATGGCGCAAAGGAGACCACAGCCGTCACCGGTTTTGCCGTCCGCAGCAATCGCGCCGCGGTGCATCATCCGATTCAAAGCCCGGATCGCATCCTCCAGCAGCTGATGTGACGGCTGGTTGCGAAGGCTGGCCAACAGACCGAAACCGCAGTTGTCACGATAATCTTCAGCCGGATTTTCAAAAACAGTCATAAGGGTTGATCTTTCATTTTTCGATGTGATTTCGCAATTTTAACCGATGGTTGGAGATAAAGAAAGTGTTCGTGTAAAAATATTTTAGAAACTCAAAAAGTCGCTTGACGGGATCAGTGGGATTCTTTATACCAAGACCAGCCGTAAAAAATATCCGCGCCGCAATCGGTTACCGATACAGATGCGTTGAGGCGATGAGTCTGCTGTTGCACTCCCGGAGTTGGTATGGAGGAAGGTCTTTCCCTTTTTTAAGGCAGGTCATTTTTTCGAAGATTTAATGAAACAGCTTGTCGATAATCTCTTTATAGTGCCGTTCGAT
>JACUTX010000400.1 GCA_014859615.1 Desulfuromonadales bacterium
GTTTATTGTTTAAATCCATGGATTCCCGATAGAACCGTTCGGGAATGACAAAAGGGGGCACATTCGGGAATGACAGGGTGGAACATCCGGGAATGACAAAAGGAGGCACATTCGGAGATGACAGCTTTTTTCCGGCTTTGCGGTTCAGGGGGTTGTCAAGTCCGACAGGATCAAGCAGAATGTGCAAAAAAAGAGGAGAGCAAAATCATGACCGACCAGCCAGAGAATGATTCAGTCTCGACATCAGCGGAGCCCGAAACAGGCGCCGGCAGTGAGACGCAGCCGACCAGCCGTTTTCCCGAACTCGAAGCGTTGCAGGACGATGTTGCACGACGGATCCGCGATAATCAAAAATTTCTGGAGAGCTTCATGGATGACGAATTTGTCGATGATGATCCAGAGAGTGCTGCGGACGATACCGCAGCAACAGACGATTTTGAAGAGTTGTAAAATCATCGCCCCTTTGTTCAGACGTAATTATTCAGCGTCCTGCTCAAACCGCACAGAATGTGGGCTACTGCTGTTGACGAAGGGAAGTTAAGTGACAACGTTGGACGCAGTCAACAGCTGTAGACCTCATGCCGTAATAGAAATGCCGAACAGTAACGTTCAGACTATTCTTTTGCCAACCGGTCAATAAATTCACCCCACTCCACCGGCGTCAGCGACTGTTTCTGATTGTTGCACGCTTTGCAGCACGGCACGCAGTTCCCCTTGGTGGTGCGGCCACCCCGCGCCACCGGCACGACATGATCGAGGGTCAATTCTGCTGGCGGTACCTCCTGTTGACAGTAGTGACAGACGCCACGGGCAATCCGGTTTTTCCACCACGGGCTCTTGCGCAGTTCGCGCGCTTTGTTTCGTTCCAGTTTGATCTGGTCCTCATCCGGCTCAAACAGCATCAAAACTCTCTCTATCTCGGTGATCGCATTGGCGACGTTAACGGTTTTTCAGGGTCGCCAGCAAAAGCGCTTCATCCGGGAATTCGCCCGTCGCTTTTTTTGAGTAGACCAGATCGCCATCGACGACAACCTCAAACGCGCCACCCGTCGATGGAATCATCGTAACTTTTACGCCGAACAGCTGCTCTATTTTTGCCGCCAGACTGGCGGCTCGCGGTTTGTAGCTTCATTGCGTGCAATATTCGATTGTAATTGTCATTTTATCTCTCCTGATTATATCTATTATGAAAAAATCTGTAACCTCAGCGCATCAAAGAGAGGTTGTCATTCCCGAGGGTTTAATCGGGAATCCAGCTTTAGAACCATGGATCCCCGATACAGGAACTCGGGGATGACGACCCATTAAAATCTCTGTCATTCCCCAATTCGTAATTTTATCTTTTATGCTGTTTCGCCTTAGGTTGTTTCTGTTTCGATTCTGTCCGCACGATCGACCCGGTAGCGCCGAGCC
>JACUTX010000111.1 GCA_014859615.1 Desulfuromonadales bacterium
CGGCTCCACCACTGGATCAGATTGATACTGAGCAGAATCAGAAACGAAAAGAGCAGCATCACCGAGGCGATGGCGGTGGCTCCGGCGTAGTCGTACTGCTCCAGCTTGGTGATGATCAACAGCGGGGTGATCTCCGAGACCATCGGCATGTTGCCAGCGATGAAGATCACCGAGCCATATTCACCGATGGCGCGCGCATAGGCCAGGGCAAAACCGGTCAACAGCGCCGGGGTGATGGCCGGAAAGATCACCCGGACAAAGGTCTGCCAGCGGTTGGCGCCGAGGCAGGCGGCGGCCTCTTCCAGCTCTTTCTCCAGATCCTCCAGCACCGGCTGCACCGTACGCACCACAAACGGGATGCCGATAAACGTCATCGCCACCATGATTCCCAACGGGGTGTAGGCGATCTTGAGCCCCAGCGGTTCGAGATAACGGCCGATCCAGCCGTTGCTGGAATAGAGCCCGGCCAGGGTGATTCCGGCTACCGCCGTCGGCAGGGCAAAGGGGAGATCGACCAGCGCGTCGATGATCCGCTTGCCGGGAATTTTGTAGCGCACCAGCACCCAGGCGACCAGCAGACCGAAGACGCCGTTGATCAAAGCGGCAATCAAGGCCGCGCCGAAGGTCAGGCGGAAGGAGGCGAGCACCCGCGCCGAAGAGACGGTGCCCCAGAAGTCGACCCAGGAGAGGGTGGCGGTCTTGAACAGCAGGCCGGAGAGCGGAATCAGGACGATCAGGCTCAAATAGAGAATTGTGAAGCCCATCGCCAGGCCGAAACCGGGGAGGACGCTGCGCTGTTTGAGAACGAAGTTCATACGTGATACTTTCTGCGGTCGCCCGCTCAGGTCAGGGTTGCCGGGGCACGAAGGGCGTGCCCCGGCCAATGACAATTACCGTGACGGGACGTAGATCTGATCAAAGGTGCCGCCGTCGGCAAAATGGGTCTTTTGAGCTTTTTGCCAGCCGCCGAACAGTTCGTCGACCGTGAACAGGTTCACCGCCGGAAACCGGGCGATATCGGCCGGATCGGCATGCTCGGGAGCGACCGGCCGATAGTAATGCTTGGCCGCCAGCTTCTGCCCGACCGGACTGTAGAGGTATTCGAGGTAGGCCTTGGCCACCTCGAAGGTGCCATGTTTTTTCGCTACCTTGTCGACCACCGTCACCGGCGGTTCGGCCAGAATGGAGACCGAAGGGACAATGATTTCGAACTGGTCGGGGCCGAGTTCGTTGATCGCCAGAAACGCCTCGTTCTCCCAGGAGAGGAAGACATCGCCGATCCCGCGCTTGACGAAGGTGGTGGTCGAACCGCGGGCACCGGAATCGAGAATCGGCACGTTTTTGTAGAGGGCGGTGACGAAGTCGCGGGCGGCTTTTTCATCGCCAGCGTTCTTTTTCAGCGCGTAGCCCCAGGCGGCGAGATAGTTCCAGCGCGCGCCACCCGAGGTTTTCGGGTTGGGGGTAATGACCGCAACACCCGGCTTGATGATGTCGTCCCAGTCGTGAATCCCCTTGGGGTTCCCCTTGCGCACCAGAAAGACGATGGTTGAGGTGTAGGGGGCGCTGTTGTGGGGCAGACGCTTTTGCCAGTCAGGGCCGAAGTGTCCGGTCCGCTCGGCGATGGCGTCGATGTCGTAGGCCAGCGCCAGGGTGACCACGTCTGCTTCCAGACCGTCGATAACCGCGCGGGCCTGCTTGCCGGCACCACCGTGAGACTGGTTCACTTTGACGGCATCACCGGTTTTAGACAGCCAATGTTTGGCAAATACCTCATTGTACTCTTTGTAGAGTTCACGGGTCGGGTCGTAGGAGACGTTGAGCAGGGTGTACTCCCTGGCCAGAGCCAGACTGCCGGTAATGAGGCTGAAGACGAAAAGAGCAAGTGTCAGTAGTGGCGCGAGTTTGTTTCGGGACATGATCGTTTCTCCTTAAAAAATGTGACGTTTAGTGGTTCTTCAATACGCGACCTGGACGCGGGTCAGCAGAGCTTTTTCGGTTTCGCGGTCGCCGCTGACGCTCCCCTTGTCAAACTCGGTCTGTTCGTAGTTTACCGCTACCCTGAGGTTGCTGCTCAGATACCAGTTAATCCCCGCAGTCCAGGCTCCAGCTTTCTCAGCAGATTTGGTCGGATCGGCGAAGAGCGGGAAGGCATCCTGGTCGATTTCCAGTTCATTATAACGTACGGCCAGCTCCAGGGCTCCCCATGCGCCATTATTTGGATCAAAAGAGCGCTTTGGCTTGACCCCCTTGAATGAGGCATCCTCGCCGGTTACGACCCATGAGGCCGCCACCTGCCAGGCCTGGTTGGCCAGATCCTCGGTCACCGCGCCATTGCTGACCTCCTGGACCGAACGCACATACTCGGCGAGCAGGCCGACGGGACCGACATACCAGTAGGCTTGCGGGGCAACCCGCCAGCGCCAGCCATCGGCGGTTACACCGGTGGCGTATTTGAAGAAGGTCTGTTGTCCGGTTGTCTTGAAGGAGGGGAGACTCCCTTCCTGATTGCCATAACTGCCGGCGACTCCGATTCCCAACACCTGCAGCGCGCCGATGCCGGAATTCTTGAACGGATGGGCGAAGAGACGCGCCGCGACATCCTTGTCGTCATTGCTGTCGCCATCGGTGCTGCCGCCGTCGACTCCGCCGTTGAAGACCCCGACGGCGTAGTTCAGGGTTCCCCCGATCAGGTCGCCAGCGATCTGCAGACCGATGTCGCGGTTGGGGACAAGGCTGGTGGGGAGGGCGCGTTCGACGAAGAGGAGGCTGGCTCCCGACTGCAGTCGTTCCAGACCTACCGGGGCTTTGAACTTGCCGACCCGGAACTGGGCCGTCGGCCAGTAGTTCGATTGGATATAGGTATCCAGAAGTTCAGTCTTGCCACGGCCGAAGTCGGGCATGATGCGGAACTGATAATCCCTCCCTAATGTCCCCTCGATGATCGGCCGTACCCGCCGCAGCAGAATGTCGTTGGTGAAAGCGTCTGGTTTGTCGTCGAGATAGACGCGGCCGTCAGCCTGCACGTAACCGCGCAGCTTCAGCTGCCAGGCGCCGTCGACCGAGCGGATCGCGAAGCCCTTCTCTCCGGCCACAACCACGCCCCTCTTGGCGGCTTGCTTGTCGGACGTCTCCTTTTCCAACTCCAGTTTCCGTTCCAGAACGCGGATCTTCTGGTCGAGTTCCTGCCAGCGTTCTTCCGGTGGGGTGGCGGCCAGTGTCTGGCTGGCCCCCAACAGCAGTCCCGCGACCAGTACTGAAATGATAAACCGATTGCTACGCATCTTTTCCTCCTCTTTCCATCGTTGGTAGCTTCCGGTGGTCCGGTCGGCCTCTTGTCTCAAGGTTTACTGTTGGGCCTCCGGTGGTCCGGTAGGCCTTCTTCGGTCAGTCTGTTGGAGTCAAGTCGTCAAACGATTTCCTCGTACAGTACGCTCGAAAGGTAGCGCTCGCCGGAATCGGGCAGAATCACCACGATTTTTTTGCCGGCATATTCAGGCTGAGCCGCCAGGCGCGCGGCGACGGCCACCGCCGCGCCACAAGAAATCCCGGCCAGAATCCCCTCTTCCTTCGCCAGACGGCGGGCGAAGTCGATCGCCTCGTCGTTGCTGACCGACTCGACCTGATCGACAATCGACAGGTCGAGGGTCTCCGGGATGAAGCCAGCACCGATCCCCTGGATCTTGTGCGGACCGGGCTGAAGGTCTTTCCCGGCCAGGTACTGACTGATGACCGGCGAATCGCTCGGTTCGACCGCCACCGAATGAAGAGGCTTTTTCTGGTCGAGTTCAAAATATTGCGAAATTCCCGAGATGGTACCGCCGGTGCCGACACCCGAAACCAGCACATCGACCTCGCCGCCCGTCGCCTCCCAGATCTCGGGACCGGTGGTGCTGCGATGAATGGCCGGATTGGCCGGATTTTTAAACTGCTGCAGCAGCACATAGCGTTCGGGGGCGCTGGCAGCCAGTTCTTCGGCCGCCGCAATCGCGCCGCCCATCCCTTTGGCGCCGGGAGTCAGCACCAGGTTGGTGCCAAAGGCCTTGAGCACCTTGCGGCGCTCAAGGCTCATGGTTTCGGGCATGGTGAGGGTGACAGGGATCCCCCGGGCAGCAGCGACAAACGCCAGAGCGATTCCCGTGTTGCCACTGGTCGGCTCGACGATCTCTTTGCCCGGACCGAGCAGCCCTTTTTTCTCGGCGTCCCAGATCATCGCCGCGCCGATGCGGCACTTGACCGAATAGGCCGGGTTGCGCCCCTCGATCTTCGCGTAAACTTCGGCGCCACCAGGGGCGATGCGGTTCAGTTTGACCAGCGGGGTGCCGCCGATGCTGAGGGAATTATCAGAAAATGTCTGGCTCATGGTTTTCTCCTTTGGTTTTAAGTAGAGCTGTCTGCTCCCTTCAAAGTTTACCTCGTATTCTCTATCGATTTAGTAGGCTAAAAGATAAAAAAATTAGATGCTGTAGTCGATCACTTTTTTTGCTTTTTTGCTGACGTCGCTTGAGCGCACGAGAACTTCTTTCAGGGTCGTATTATCGAGAATATCAGCGACCGCGTCGCGCACGTCCTTCATCACCAGCCGGATACCGCAACTCTCTTCGTCAGCGCACTCGGTGCACTTCTGATAGGCTGTTTCACTGACACAGGGGACCGGAGCCACAGTTCCGTCCAGAACCCGAACCGCGCTCCCCATGGTGATCTGCCCAGGGTCTTTGGCCAGAAAATAGCCGCCCCCCTTCCCCTTGCGGCTGCCAAGAATACCAGCGTTCTTGAGTTGCAGCAGGATCAGTTCCAGAAACTTTTTCGGAATCTGTTCCTGCTCCGCAAGATCAGCAATCAATATTGGCCCGCTCCCATGTTGACGAGCGAGACTCAAAAGGGCCTGCAACCCATATTTTGTTTTTTTAGAAATCATCACTACCTTCTCTATTGTTTTTGTATGCTAATTGGCAACATTACATTTGTCAACAATTTTTTCGAACTTATTCATTTTGTTTGGAACCTTTGGCGGTCGGCAAAAAACTGCAACTGTTTTCACATTGCATCGGGCTGAGTCGACCCAATTCATTCGCGTGCAGGCTTTGCGGGAATGACGATCGGAGCCGATTATTAACTGTTTTGCCGCCGAAGCGCAATTGAGGAGGTTAAATCATGGAGTTGAGCTTTTTTGTAGCTCTCTTCAGTCAGATTTCCCTTGTCCTTCGTGCTGATGATGCTGCGGCTGAGCAGGTCAGACTTGGAATAGTCGTGTCATATTTCTGCGCCATCATTTATTCACAATCCTCGTTACTTGTAATGGTCGAGCAGCCAGGAGCGGGCAGATTGTACGAAGGGTTTTTCGCTATGGGTAAAGCCCGGTCTGGCTTGCCGACTGCTCATCGTCAAACGCAGAATTGATGAGTTTTTTTCAAAGCACTCAGTCAGTGCTGTCGTGTAAGGTCCGGGTCGCATTGAGCAGTGCCAGCAGAGCGGTGCCCATATCAGCGAAGACCGCTTCCCACATGGTCGCCATGCCGACGGCTCCGAGCAGCATAAAGAGCCCTTTTACCGAAAGAGCGAGGACAATGTTCTGCTTCACGATCCGGCGGGTATCTCTGGCGATGATCACGGCTTTAGCCATTTTGAGCGGCGAGTCGGTCATCAGCACCACATCGGCCGTTTCAATGGCGGCATCGGAGCCCAGCCCCCCCATGGCGACCCCCACGTCGGCCCGAGCCAGAACCGGCGCGTCATTGATGCCGTCGCCGACAAAGGCGACCTTTTCATCCTTTTGGTGGTGGAGGCTGATCTCTTCAAAAATACGCACCTTGTCCTCCGGCAGCAGCTCGGCGTGGAATGCGTCCAGTTTCAGGGTTCTGGCGACTCCGGCGGCGGTACATTCGTTATCTCCGGTCAGCATCATCAGCTTGCTGACGCCGTTTGCGCGCAGCGCCTCCATCGCCTTTACGGCATCAGGTTTCAACTGGTCGCCGATCAACACATAACCGGCGTACTGATCATCGACAATCACATGAGCGACGGTTCCATCGAAAACGCACAGGGTGTGGTCGATCCCATTTTCATGCAAGAGAGGGTCGTTGCCGACCAGAATTTTCTTCCCCTGATAGGTCGCGCTGACCCCCCGGCCGGGGATGGCGTGATGTTCGCGGACCTGCGCTTCGTCGAATTCCAGCCCACGGGCGTACAGATCTTGAAGGATCGATTTGCCGATCGGATGGGTGGAGTGCAGCTCTGCCGCCGCCGCGTAGCGCAGCAGATCATCCGCCGTATAGCCATTATCGGGGACCACCTGATCGACCGTGAACACGCCTCGGGTCAGGGTGCCGGTCTTGTCGAAAACCACCGTCTTGACCTTGGCCAGCGCATCGATGAACATTGAGCCCTTGATCAGAATGCCGTTATGTGAAGCGCGGCCGATGCCGCCGAAATAACCGAGCGGGATACTGATCACCAGGGCGCAGGGGCAGGAGATTACCAACAGCACCAGGGCGCGGTAAATCCAGGTCGAGAAGAGGGCGTCACTGATGACCAGTGGCGGCAGCAGAGCGATCGCCGCTGCCCCGGCAACCACCGCCGGAGTATAGTAACGGGCAAAGGTGGTAATGAACTTTTCGGTGGTTGCCTTGCGGGCAGCGGCATTCTCCACCAGTTCCAGCACGCGCGCAATCGAGGACGATTCAAAAGGCTTGGTCGCCCGCACCATCAGCGCCGCGCTGGTGTTGATGGTACCGGCCATGACCGGCTCGCCCGGCCGAACCTGAATCGGAACCGGCTCGCCGGTCAAAGGCGAGGCATCAATCTGCGAGATCCCCTCAACCACTTCGCCGTCAAGGGCGACCTTCTCGCCCGGTTTGACCAGAATAATGTCACCCACATTAACCTGCGACGGTACTGTTTCAACAAAACCGCTGTCCGTCTTGACCAGCGCCCGGTCGGGGCGGGCGGCGAGAATAGCACGCACCGAACGGCGCGATTTTGAAACCGCCAGATTCTGAAGCAGCTCCCCGACCTTAAAAAACAGCATCACGCCGACCGCCTCGGCGAGGGCATGGATGGCGATTGCACCGAGGGTGGCAATGACCATCAGAACGTTTTCATCGAACCATTCTCCACGTCGAACGGTACGCGCCGCACCGAGCAGAACATTCCAACCGACCAGCAGGTAGGCGACCAGAGCCGTGACATATTCCACTGCGGGCCATGCCAGGGCATGGAAGCGGTCTTCAAACAGCAGCTGAACAACGAGGATAACGCCAGCAATGCCGATAAAAACCAACTCTTTGCGATAACCGCCGCTTTCGGAATGATCGTGGGGCTCTGACTCGCGGCCGCCTTGTGCTTTAGGCGTGACGACAACCTCGGGTTCAATGCGGTTGATAGCCTCCAAAGCTTTAGGGATATCGGCCGCCTTCAGATGGAGGGTAAGATTGGCAAAATCGACCACCGCTTCTTCAACTCCGGCGGTTTTGAGCAGTTCGCGCTCGATCTTGGCTGCGCAGGAACCACAGTCGAGATTGCGCAGGGTATAGCGTTCGATTTTTATCTGGCTCATCGCTTTTTACGTCTTTCTTTATCCGCGTTCTTTCAGATGTTCGTGGCCGACGCCCAGGACGTCGCGGATATGGTCGTCATCCAGAGAATAGAAAACCATCTTCCCCTCGCGCCGCGAACGGACGATGCGCGCCAGTTTGAGGGTGCGCAACTGGTGTGAAACCGCTGACTGCTGCATCTGCAACAGTTCGCACAGGTCACAGACACACATCTCGTGAACGCTCAATGCCCAGACGATCGCCAGTCGGGTCTTGTCACCGAACAGCCGATAAAATTCAGCCAGTTCTTCGAGGCTCTCCGGCCCGGGCCACTGCTCCTGCACGGTGCGAATAATTTTTTCGTGGATCCCGTAAACCGCGCAGCCATCGTCGCCTGTGGCTAAAGATTTTTGCTTCACCATGAGACAGAACCTCTCTCTTTTCACGCTCTATTCGAGCATGATTGTATGATCATGTGATTATTGTGTCAATGCGTCACAGATTATTGAGCCAATTTTTTTAACACTAATACCCTGTAACCGATAGGATTTCGAGGGATTGCTCAGGGTTTTGACGTGTCAGCA
>JACUTX010000112.1 GCA_014859615.1 Desulfuromonadales bacterium
CCACCGAGAAATTTGGTGGCGCTGTGGATCACAACATCGATCCCGAGATCGAGCGGACGGCAGAGGAGCGGCGTCATGAAGGTGTTGTCGAGGAAGGTCAAGAGGCCATGTTCTTTGGCGAGGGCGACCATCGCGCGCAGATCGGTGATCTGGAAGAGCGGGTTGGACGGCGTCTCTAAAAAGATCGCCCGGGTCCGGTTGGTGATCGCCGCCTTGACCCGCTGCGGATCGGTCGGGTCGACAAACGAGACTTCGATCCCCTGCTGCGGCAGAACCTGCGAGAGGTAGCGCCAGCTGCCGCCGTAGAGATCGTTGGCGGCGATCAGGTGATCGCCCGATTTGAGGAGCGACAGGGCGCTGCCGGTTGCGGCCATCCCGGAAGGGTAGGCAAAACCGCGCACCCCCCCTTCGAGCAGAGCAATCGCCTCTTCAACCTGCTCACGGCTCGGGTTGCCGCTCCGGGCATAATCGTAAGTGCCGGGAACGCCTTCGGTGTGATGATAGGTCGAGGCCTGATAGATCGGGACGGTCGACGCGCCGGTCGCCGGATCACGGTCGATCCCCTGATGCACCAGTAAGGTGGCGGGTCGGTAGGTTTTTTTACTCATCTGGGGTTCCTCTATATTTGTCTAGGTGGTCAAATTCTTTATCACCATTAAGGCGCAAAGGATACAAAGGTTTAGGCTCTCATTGAATTACGGTTTTGATCCTGATACGAATCTGTCACTATTCGGCAGCTGCGAAAAGGATGTCATTCCCGAGGGGGTAATCGGGAATCCAGCTTTTAAAGCCATGGATCCCCGATAAAAACATTCGGGGATGACAGAATCTCTAATTACTGACAATAGTAATGAATCGTTACCTGAATCTTTTGTATTTTTTAGTGTCTTAGTGGTTAAGTGCTTTTAATTGGGCTATATTTCTGCACTTGTATCTATATTTTGTCTTTCGTCTCTTGCCCTGAGCGGCTGTACCGAAACGGATATATGGAACATGTTTTACGCCAACGCCTGTTCCAGATCAGCAATCAGGTCATCCGGATCCTCGATCCCGACTGAAAGTCTGAGCAGGCTTTCGCAGATGCCGAGCCGTTTGCGGTCTGCTGCCGGGATATCGCCGTGGGTCTGCACCGCCGGCAGGGTAATCAGCGATTCGACCCCGCCGAGGCTCTCGGCAAAAGAGAGGAGCTCTACCTTCTCCAGCACCTGCCGGGCATGCGCGGCCGATTCTACCCTGAAAGAGATCATCCCGCCAAACCCTTTGCTCTGTTGTTTCGACAGTTCGTGTCCGGGGTGGGTTTTTAGTCCGGGGTAATAAACGGTCCGAACGCGAGGGTGTCCATCGAGCCAGGCGGCGATTTTTTCGGCATTGGCGCAGTGCCGCTCGATCCGCAGGGTCAGGGTTTTGAGACTGCGGATCAGCAGATAACAGTCCTGAGGGGGGAGGATCGCCCCGGTGGAGTTCTGCAGAAAATAGAAGCGGTCGCCGAGCTTGGCCTCACGGGTCACCAGCACGCCGGCGCAGATGTCGTTGTGGCCGCCCAAGTATTTGGTGCCGCTGTGAATAATCACATCGGCGCCGAACTCGAACGGCCGCTGCAATATCGGTGTCAGGAAGGTGTTGTCGACGGCAAACAGAAGGGTGTGCCTCTTGCAGAGTTGCCCCAGCGCCTCAAGGTCGGCGACACCGAGGAGCGGATTTCCCGGAGTTTCGATCAGCAGCGCCTTGGTGTTTGTTGTGATGGCCGCTTCGACCGCTGAGGCTGAGGTGGTATCGACATAGCTGACCAATAGTCCGAATTTGGCGAACACCTGATCGAGAATCCGGTAGGTCCCGCCGTAAAGATCTTCACTGACCAGGACGTGATCGCCGCTGGAGAAATGGAGAAAAAATGTCGTCAGCGCCGCCATGCCGGACGAAAAGGCGAGGCCACGAGCACCCCCTTCGAGCTTGGCGAGTCCTTCTTCGAGGATCTGCCGGGTCGGGTTGCCGGAACGGGTGTAGTCGAAGCCGGTACTTTCGCCGACCGCCGGGTGACGGTAGGTGGCGCTGGTGTAGATCGGGACCGAGATCGTTCCGGTCCGCTCATCGCAGCCGACGCCGAGTTGGACGAGTTCCGTTGCCAAGGTCTGTCGAATGGGGTGACGCATCGTCGTCTCCTTTTGAGGCAATAAAAAAGCCCCTGCTCAAATCGATGAGTAGGGGCTTTGGAGAGAACTGGCTCAGCCGCTCTTCCTTCGCTCCGTCCTCATCTTCCCCCGAAAAAAAATTCCGGAGCAGGATTTAGCACCTGGTCGCATCTCGCAGACCGGTTGCTGTGGCTTCAAAGGGCCTGTCCCTCTGCCACTCTTGATAATGACGTGTTGCTTATTGATCGGCAACTATGTGACAAACAAATTATCAAAGCATACTATCAAAGTCAACAATAAGAATTCCGTACTACGTATTTCATGACTAAGCAAAAATTTAGTCCTGTAAGGCGTAGTTTTTTTCGGGGGTGAAGGCATACATCGGTATGTCAAAGTCCTGAAAAAATGCTGCAACGCAGTAGGGCGGATTTTTTGCGAGCCATTAGACGATGCCATCAAACAGAACACTGGAGAGATAGCGCTCACCCGAGTCAGGGAGAATGACGACAAATTTCTTCCCTTTAAACTCCGGCAATGCTGCCATGCGAGCGGCAACCGCTGCGGCCGCACCACAGGAGATCCCGGAGAGAATCCCCTCTTCGAGTGCGAGACGCCGTGCAAAATCGAGCGCCTCTTCGCTGCTCACTTGTTCCACCCGGTCGACGACCGAGAGATCGAGGGTGTCCGGGATAAATCCGGCCCCGATCCCCTGGATTTTGTGCGGTCCGGGGCGGAGCTCTTTTCCGGCGAGATGCTGAGTGATGACCGGGCTCTCTTCCGGTTCGACGGCCACTGTGAGGAGCTGCTTGCCGCGGGTCTGTTTAAAGTAACGTGAAATGCCGGTGATGGTGCCGCCGGTGCCGACACCGGAGATCAAAACATCGACATCGCCATCGGTCGCATCCCAGATTTCCGGTCCGGTTGTGCTCTGATGGATCGCCGGATTCGCCGGGTTCTTGAACTGATGCAGCAGAACGTAACGGTCTGGATTTGAGGCGGCGAGCGCTTCGGCCTCGGCGATTGCGCCCCCCATCCCTTTGGCCCCCGGAGTGAGAACCAGATTGGCGCCAAACGCTTTGAGTACTTTGCGCCGTTCGATACTCATGGTGTCGGGCATGGTCAAGGTGATCGCAATGCCACGGGCTGCGGCGACAAAAGCGAGAGCAATCCCGGTATTGCCGCTGGTCGGTTCGATCAGCTCCTTGCCGGAGCCGAGCAGCCCTTGCTCTTCAGCATCCTGAACCATCGAGGCGCCGATCCGGCACTTGACCGAATAGGCCGGGTTGCGTCCTTCGACCTTGCCGTAAATGATGGCGCCAGGCGATACGATCCGGTTCAGTTTGACCAGTGGGGTGTTGCCGATGGAGAGAGAGTTGTCTGCATAAATCTGGCTCATAATCTGTTCCTTTCGCGGGGTAGTAATCAATATGAGACAAGAATATCTTCTACTTAAATATTGTCAAGTTGAAAGAATGTAAACCACACTTACGCGATAAAGAATAAGGGCCTCTACCGACTCTCTTGAACGATTGCATCAAGGAGACCGGCTATGTCGAGATTTTCCCGGATGACTTCGCCGAACCCGGCGTCCTTTTGTCTGAACAAGTCAAACAGCGGCGTCCGCGTCCCGTCCTTTTGTTGAATCGATTTGCGGGTGATGATGCCGAGCGTTGCGAGTTGCGGCTGCGAACAGGCATTCGAGCAGCCGGAGATCGCCAGAGTCCCGGTCAGCTGCTTGTCGCCGAGCGCTTGGCAGATCTGCATGGCAACGTCACGGGTCGGGGAGAGCCCCATCCGGCATTTGTGATTGCCGGGGCAGACGCGGAAGCGGATCCGGTTTTCGGGCAGGTCGGTGAGCAATCCCGTTGTCTGCAACTGCTTTTGTAATGAAAGTCGATCGCTCGCTTTTTGCAGTAGGAGGAGAATGTTCTGATCAGCGGTCAGGGCGAGATAGCCATTCCCATATTCTCTAGCGAATCCGGCGAGCCGCTGCAGGTCGGCACTCTTGAGCTCCCCGGCGAAGACCGGAATCTCGATCGGGTCATCACCCGGCAGGGTGAGAGGGCCGTCGAGGGTCGCTCTCGGTTCCGGCGCGGTGCCGTGGTGACGCCCCGCTTCAACCTTTTCGCGCAACGCCGCTTCGCCGATCTGGTTGAGCAGAAACTTCAACCGCTTCGGCGGCGGGGTGTTTTGGGCATAAACCCGGACCACCGCTTCGATCAACGGGATCAGTTCATGCTCGGGGACCGCCTGTTCATACACTATCGCCGGCTGCGGTTCGCGACCGAGGCCGCCGGCACACCAGACATCATAGAGGTGAACTGCGTCGACAGTTTTTGTGTAGACCAGGCCGATATCCTGAATCAGGTGGCGCGCATCGGCATACCCGGCATCGACGCCGATCTTGAACTTTTTCGGCAGCCCCTCAAAATGCGGGTTGCCGGCAAAGTGTCGGTGCAGCTTGCGGGCCAGTGTCTGCGCAATGCCAAAATCGGCACTGAAACTGCTGCTGCAGGAGACGCCGCGCACGGCACCGCCACAGGCCCCGCGCGAAGTGAGACCGACCGCGCTCAACATGGCGAGCGCTTGCGAAACATCCCGGTATTGCAGCCAGTGAAATTCGATACTGCCGCGACAGGTGAGATGCAGGAGCTGATTGCTGAATTGCTCGGAGATGCTGCAGATCTTCTCTGCCTGTTCGCTGGAGAGGACGCCGGCCGGGACTTTGACCCGGAGCATCAGATCCCCCTTTTGGCTCTGCTGGTAGATGCCGTCAAGGCGTAGTTTCTGGTAGTCGATATCCATAGCCGTTGTCTTCCTTCTCTGAAAATATCTGGTCGGCGATAAAGGTTAACAGATTATCGTCATCATTATATGTGAAAGTTGAGAATCTGGTTCCCTTTTTTGTTTGCGGCTTCGAGTTCGCGTAGTTTTTTAACCACCTGATCCGCCATCTTCTCCGCCGGAACAAATTCGCCATCGACCGTGAGTAATGTCCCGTCTTCTCCGGGAGAAGAGGCGTCCCCGCCGAGGTGAATCTCGATCAGACTGTTCTCTTCAAAGCGGCTGCGCAATTCATCGAGTCCGGGCTCGACGGCGTCGAGAGCGACCAGAACCACCAGCCCGGCATCGACCATCAGGCGTGCAACCTCGGCCGCACGGCGGACGATTTCCGGTCTGACTGTTGCTGAGTCGAGATCGCTGTTCAGACCCCGAAGCGTCTGGTCGTTGATCAGGTAGGTGTGTTCTCCGTGCCGGTAGAGTTGGCGTTCAACCGCAGTCGCGATGGCGGACGCATCGACTCTGTTGCTCCCGTTGAACCAGAGGACCTTTGCGCTCTGATCTTTGCGGGAGGCTCGTGCTTCCCGATCGACTTTTACAATTTCATCTTGCTTTTGCGTCGAGGAGACGTTCGCGGCGTCGACCATCCCGGCACCGACTGTCGCATTGCTGTAGCGATCGATCAGGATGAAACTGCCGGTGTTGCGGTTCTGCTTGTAAGGATCGAACGGAATCGGCCGGTCGGTCTGAATCGTACAGAGGCCGACTTCGTTCAAGGCCAGACTCCCGCCACTCTCCTGTTGCAGAGTGTTGACGTCGATCCGGGCGTTGACGGCTGTAATTCGAGCCTGCACTGTGGTCGAACCACTTTTGAGCAGGTAACTGCGACCGGGGAGAAGAGACTCTTCATGCATCCAGACAAGCCTGGTTTCGAACCGGTCGCTGTTGGCCGGCAGTGCTTCGGGCGCGGCGAACAAGTCACCCCGGCTGATATCGATCTCATCGACCAGGGTCAAGGTTATCGCCTGTCCGGCCTGCGCCTGCGGCAGATCGCCGTCCATGGTGACGATCCTGGCGATCCGGCTCTTCTGGCCGGAAGAGGTCACCACAACAGCGTCACCGGGCCGGATGACGCCGGAGGCGACAGTGCCGCAGAAACCGCGAAAATCGAGATTCGGCCGGTTGACCCACTGGACCCGCATCCGAAAGGGTCTGTTGTCGGCCGCATCATCGATCTCGACCGTCTCCAGATATTCCATCAGGGTCGGGCCGCTGTACCAACCGGTCTTGTCGCTCTGCTCCAGAACGTTGTCCCCTTCAAGAGCCGAGATCGGGATGGCGGTGATGCTGGCAAAGCCCAAGCCGGTGGCAAACGCTTTGTATTCGGCGAGGATTTCGTTAAAGCGCTCTTCACTGTAGTCGACCAGATCCATCTTGTTGATCGCCAGCACCACGTGACGAATCCCGACCAGCGAGACCAGATAGCTGTGCCGCCGGGTCTGGGTCAGCACCCCTTTGCGGGCATCGATCAGGATGACTGCACTCTGCGCCGTTGAGGCGCCGGTGACCATGTTGCGGGTATACTGCTCGTGCCCCGGCGTATCGGCGACAATGAATTTGCGCTTCTCGGTCGAGAAGAACCGGTAGGCGACATCGATGGTGATCCCCTGTTCCCGTTCGGCTTGCAGGCCATCTAACAGGAGGGCGTAATCGATTTTATCCCCCTGGGTACCGACCCGTTTGCTGTCAGCCTCCAGAGTTGCCAGCTGGTCTTCAAATACCATCTTCGAATCCCAGAGGAGGCGACCGATCAGGGTGCTTTTGCCGTCATCAACACTGCCGCAGGTGATAAAGCGGAGCATCGATTTCTCTTCGTGAACCTTGAGATAGGCGTGAATATCTTCGGCAATCAGTTCTGATTGGTGGGCCATTAGAAATATCCTTCCTGTTTCTTCTTCTCCATGGAACCGGACTGGTCGTGATCGATCATCCGCCCCTGTCGCTCACTGGTGCGGGTCAAGAGCATCTCCTGAATGATCTCCGGCAGTGTGGTCGCCGTCGATTCGACGGCGCCGGTCAGCGGATAGCAGCCGAGGGTTCGAAAACGGACCGACTTCATCTCGATCTTTTCTCCCGGCATCAGCTCCAGTCGGTCGTCATCGACCATGATCAACATGCCGTCGCGCTCCACCACCGGCCTAACGTCCGCCCGGTAGAGCGGCACGATCGGAATCTGTTCGAGATGGATATACTGCCAGACATCGAGCTCGGTCCAGTTTGAGATCGGAAAGGCGCGAATACTCTCACCGGGGCGCACCCGGGCATTGTAGATGTTCCAGAGCTCGGGGCGCTGGCACTTCGGATCCCAGCGATGCTCGGCATTCCGGAAAGAAAAGATTCGCTCCTTGGCCCGGGACTTCTCTTCGTCGCGCCGGGCGCCGCCAAACGCCGCATCAAATTTGTATTTGTTGAGCGCCTGCTTGAGCCCCTCGGTCTTCATGATGTCGGTGTAGAGCCCGGAGCCGTGGGTAAAGGGGGAGATTTTCTGGTCGACCCCTTCCTGGTTGGTATGAATCAAGAGGTCGAAGCCGCAGTCGTGCGCCATCTTGTCGCGAAATTCGATCATTTCCCTGAACTTCCAGCCGGTATCGACATGCATCAGCGGAAACGGCGGCGGCGCCGGATAAAAAGCTTTGCGCGCCAGATGCAGCATCACGGCAGAATCTTTGCCGATTGAATAGAGCATGACCGGATTATCAAATTCGGCCGCCACCTCGCGGATGATGTGAATACTTTCCGCTTCGAGCTGCTGCAGATGCGTCAGTTTCTGCCCCATGATTGTGTCCTTTTTGACTGAAATAAATATTTTTTTGGCAACTGTTCTGTACATTAAAAATCATCAGAAAGCCTGTCATCCCCGAATTTTTTTATCGGGGATCCATGGCTTTAAAAGCTGGATTCTTTGATTACCCCCTCGGGAATGACAACCTGTTTCGTCCTCTGCGAGATACCGATCTTAAGGTCTTGTCTCTCGCCTTCGACTATTCGCTGAATCAATGACGGATGATGTGAATGCTTTTTTCTTCGAGCTGCTGCAGATGCGTCAGTTTCTGCCCCATGATTGTGTCCTTTTTGAC
>JACUTX010000113.1 GCA_014859615.1 Desulfuromonadales bacterium
TCCGGACGTGCATTGAAACGCAACGCGTAGAGGAGAGGGAGTACCGCCGCCGGTGTGCTGGTCTGCAGAATAACAACATTTCGTTCAATCCCTGTAATCCCGAGCAGTAGTGTCAATCCCCAGCCAATCACAGGTCCGATCACCAGCCTCAGAGCCGTCGCAAGAGTCAAAAATCGTATAGCCGGAATCACTTTTGCGTACGACATCTGCATCCCGAGCAGAATCAGCATCACCGGAATAGCCGCCTGCCCGACCAGATCGAGCATATTGAGTAAAAATCCCGGCAGCTGCAGATCAATCCCCTGAACGATCAGTGCCAGAATGACTGCATGAAATATCGGTATCTTTGTCGTATTGATGATTGCTCTCTTCAGACTCGCCTGACTCCCCTGGGCAAGGACGATTCCGACTGTTCCGAGCGGTATGGTAAACAGGACAAAAATCAGAATTGAAGTATCAAGTCCGGCTGAACCGTAAGCAAAAAAAGCGAGCGGCAAGCCAAAGTTGCCGATATTCATCATCGCCGAAGAGAGATAGAGCGCCCGACGCGAATCGCTGTCGATCCTGAACATCCTCGCGGCGAGCCAGCCGACAATCAGCATCAGGGTCGTGTAGAACCCCATATAGAGGGCCAGTCTGCTCCCGACATCAATAGAGATCGGGTTTTTAAGCAGGGCGGAAAAGACCAGCGCCGGGGTCAAGAGATACAGGGAGAGATTGGTCAGGGTTGTTGAGTCCAAAGCAAGTTTTCGCCCGAGAACAAACCCTGAAAAAACAATTATAAAAACAGGGAGAACGACATTGATAAAAAGCATGTTACAAAACTAGCACGGGGATGAGATTATATTCAATCTGTATCCTGTTTTTGATGCAATTCGTTTGACAAACTAAAGTTAAAGTTGCTTAAATGAGCGGTCAAAATCATCCCCGATTTCCGGTGTCAAACATCGACCAAGGAGGCACAATGAACCCGCTGGCTTTAGAACTGAATGAACAGATTTCTGCTGATAATCCTCACACTTTCGAACTGTTATCCGAACTCGGTAAAAATCTTTTTTTTCCAAAGGGGATACTGACTCAATCAGCCGAGGCGAAAGATAAAGCCCATAAATTCAATGCAACAATCGGGATTGCTACCGAGAATGGCGGTCCGATGTATCTTCAGTGCATCCAGGATCAACTCCAGGGTTTTGATCCGAAGGATGTTTTCCCTTATGCACCCCCTGCGGGGAAGCCGGAACTGCGCAACTTATGGCGCGACAAGATGCTGCGCGAAAACCCGAGTATGCAGGGGAAGAGTTTCAGCAACCCGGTTGTCACCAGTGCACTGACTCACGGTCTTTCTATTGTCGCAGATCTGTTTGTCGATGCCGGTGATCATCTGATCATGCCGGATATGATGTGGGGGAATTATAACCTGACTTTTTCCACCCGCTGCGGCGGCATTATTCAGAAACACAACACCTTCACCCCTGAAGGTGGTTACGATGTCGTTGCCTTCAAAGCAGTCCTGCAGCAGACCGCCGCAGAAAAAGGGAAGGCGATCGTTCTTCTTAATTTCCCGAATAATCCGAGCGGTTATACCCCGACAACGGCCGAGGGGGATGCAATTGTCGCTGCAATTAAAGATGTGGCTGAAACCGGCTGCAATATTGTCGTCGTCACTGACGATGCCTATTTTGGCCTGTTCTATGAAGATTCGATGCAGGAGTCGTTGTTCGGTAAATTAGCCAATATACACCCGCGTGTTTTGGCCGTTAAACTTGATGGCGCAACCAAAGAAGAGTACGTCTGGGGCTTTCGGGTCGGATTTATCACCTTTGCCGCAAAAAGCGAAGCGGTACTGGTCGCTCTTGAGAAGAAGACCATGGGGATCATTCGCGCGACGATTTCCAACTGCCCGCATATTTCACAGACTGTTGTTATCAAGGCGTTGCAGTCAGCAGACTTCATCCCGCAAAAAGCAGAAAAATTTGAAATATTGAAAGAGCGTGCCCTTGAGGTCAAACGGGTTCTTGATCAAGGCCTGTATGATGATCATTTTGTCTATTACCCGTTTAACTCCGGATATTTCATGTGTCTGAAGCTGAAAACGGTTCATGCTGAAAAATTACGGGTGCATCTTCTCGATAAGTATGGAGTCGGCACTATTTCAATCGGTTCGACCGATCTGCGTGTCGCCTTTTCCTGTATTGCCAAAGAAAATATTGAAGAGATGTTTGCGATCATTTATCAGGCGGCACTCGACCTTCAGTAATCGATTGTTTTTGTGTCTGCCTCTATATGAAAGCGATCAATGGAACGTTTAAAGCAGTATCTCGCTGAGTCCGGAATCCTGGATTACCTGAATGGTCGTGGTGCAGACGTCCCACCGGTCTATCTGGTCGGTGGAGCGTTGCGAGACATCCTTCTGGGGACCATAGGTGCAGATTTTGATTTTATCATGCCGCAAGACCCGACTGTTTGTGCAAAAGGGTTGGCTCATCATTTCAAGGGGGCCTTTTTTATCCTCGACCCGACTCGCAACCAGAGTCGGGTCGTGATAGAGATCAAGGGCGAGCGCATTATTTGTGATTTTGCACCTTTTCGGGCTCCTACACTGAAAGAAGATCTGCAAAACAGAGATTTTACTATCAATGCTCTCGCCTGGTCCTGTGCTTCCGATTCGATCCAGGATTACATTTTTGACCCTCTTAACGGGATCGACGATCTGCGAAACGGCAGACTGCGGGTCTGTTCTCCTCAATCCTTCCAGGAGGATCCGCTACGGACCTTAAAGGGGATTCGTCATGCAACCTGCATGCATCTGACCGTAGAGAAGGAGACCTTCTCCTTACTAAAAGATGCTGTTGCAAATATTGATCAAATTGCCCCGGAACGAATTCGTGCCGAATTGGCAAAGATTCTGGCTGATGATGCGGTGACGACTGGAGTTCGCCTACTAAGTGAATCCGGTCTGTTGGCAGAGCTTTTTGGTCAGCCACAGCCAGAAGGGGTATCGCTGGCGATCGAGCGACTTGATAGTTTGAATTCTTTATTAGCGGATTTCAGAACTGACGGCACGATGGCGTTCCAAACTGCTCTTGATAAAAAGTTTGAAGAGTATCTGAAGCTTTCTGATGTATTAAAACTTTCGGTATTTTGTCGAGCCTATCGGCCGATTGCGCTGAAAAATGTCTTGCGGGCGTTGCGTTTTTCCAACCGCACGATCGATTTTGTGATGGAGATGCAATCCCGTTCCTTACATAATGATCTGTCGACAATTCTGGAACTGCCAAATGTAACTCGTGCAGAAGCGAGATGGGTCGCAAATCTTGGCCGGGAACCGATCGGCTGTCTCGCTCTTTTAATGGCTGAGATGCTCTCCTTTGGGATGGATATGACGGATATTAATCGTTTTGCAAACAGTTTTTTTCTTCACGCCGAGGATGAAAAACTGGCTGAACTGATTGATGGAAACTGGCTACGTACAAACTATCAGATCAAAGAAGGACCAGTTGTTGGGCGTCTCCTTAAACTGGTGGAAGATGCCGAGTTAAAAGGTGAGATCTCGACAACTCAGGAAGCAAAAAAATGGCTCTGGGAAAACCAGAAAACGGTTGACAATATTTTGCTTGAGCACCTATAATCCACGCTCCTTATGAGCGGGAATAACTCAGTGGTAGAGTGTCAGCTTCCCAAGCTGAAGGTCGCGGGTTCGAATCCCGTTTCCCGCTCCAGATCATTCAGACCCGGCGCCTGACAGCGCCGGGTCTTTTTATATTTTACCTGTCTGTTGTACCGCAAGGCGGGCGTGTGATAATCTTCTCAAAAGATTACGTTGGAGATTTGTATATGACAAGCCTAACGATCCGTTGTCCGCAATGTCAAATTGAAACCGAATGGGCAGATAACCCCGATCGACCATTCTGTTCAGCTCGTTGTCGTTTAATCGATCTGGGGAACTGGGCAGACGAATCGTATCGGGTCCCGACCGCATCGGCCAACAATGTGGTCCCCTTTTTACCGTCTGCGACTGAAGAGGAGTTTTGAAAATGTACCGACTGACAATCTTAACCGATTTTGCCGCAGCCCATAATCTGATCAACTATCAGGGGGATTGCGAGAATTTGCATGGTCACAACTGGAAAGTAGAAGTACGTGTTTCAGCCAGAGAGTTGAACAGCGCCGGCCTCGGCGTCGATTTTAAAATTCTGAAACGTGAAACCGAGCAATTGCTCGATACGCTTGATCATAAATATTTGAATGATCTGCCGATGTTTAAGGGCTTAAGCCCCTCTTCGGAACATATTGCCCGTTATCTTTATGATGAAATCAGTAAAAAATTAAATAACGAGAACGTTACGACTGAATGTGTAACGGTCTGGGAATCGGATAGAGCCTGTGCAAGTTATTCAGCCGACTGACGGTAGACTGATCGAAATATTCTCTTCGATTCAGGGAGAAGGGCCGCTGGTCGGTTTTCGGCAGATATTTATCCGGGTCAGCGGTTGCAATCTGGATTGTCACTATTGTGATACTGACTTTCAGCCCTCTTCTCTCTGCAAGGTTGAAGCGATTCCCGGTTCGGGTAAAACAGAGCTCTGGAGTAACCCGGTCAGTCTGGATCGTGTTGCGGCTCAAATCGATCAATTTACAGGCCGCCATCCGGGGCTGCATCATTCGATCAGCATCACCGGTGGGGAGCCGCTCGCATCCGTTGTCCTGCTTGAAAACTGGTTGCCGAGGCTGAAACAAAAGCTGCCGATTCATCTTGAAACCAACGGCACATTACCTATGCAGCTCGCCAGGGTGATTCATGATATCGACCTGATTTCAATGGATTTCAAACTGGCATCGGTCTGCAAAGCGGCTACTCCGTGGGACGAACACCGAAAATTTCTGCAAACGGCAGGGAATAAACTTCTCTGTGTAAAACTGGTTGTCTCGAATTCAAGTACAATCGAAGAGGTGGAACTGGCCGCACGGATTATGCAGGAGTCAGCGTCTGTCGCTGATTTAATTCTTCAGCCTGCGACGATTGCCGGTCAGACGGTGAGCGCCCGCCATCTTTTCAGCCTGCAGGAGTGCGCAGCCAGAATTGTCCCCTCTGTACGGATTATCCCTCAGACTCATCGCTGGCTCGGTCTACTTTAAATGAATGCTGCTATTCGCTGATTTTTTTGTTCAATCGATCCAGAAGTTCTTCCAGATTAACCTTGTGGACACCGGCACCGTGTGCCAGATCTTCATAGGCGGCAATAGAACAAGCATTGCACTCCAATCCAAATTTCTCGAAGATTTCAATTGTTGCCGGGTATTGACGAATAATCTCTTCAATTTTCATATCGCGTGTAATCATATATTATCCTCTGAATGTTTACCGAATTTAGCCTCTAGTGCTTCTTTCACCAGTGGTGGGACAAAAGCATCGATATTGCCTCGATATGAAGCAACTTCTTTTACAATTGATGAACTGAGATAACCGTAAGGGACCGCTGTTATCATAAACAAGGTTTCAACTTGCGGTTTCACGGTATGATTCATCTGGGCAAGCTGAAATTCATATTCAAAGTCCGAGACGGCTCTCAGTCCCCGTAAGATCGTCTCTGCATTCTGACTGATAACATAATCGACCAGCAACCCCTCGAAAGAATCGACCTGAAGTCGTTCTTCGTGCGCCATGACTTTACGGATCATCTCTATGCGTTCATTAATTGTGAAGAGGGATGATTTTTCGGAATTTCTGGCAACGGCAACAATCACCCGGTCGAAAGTACGCAGGGCACGAATCATGATATCAAGATGTCCATTCGTGACAGGATCGAACGATCCCGGGTAAACAGCAATACGCTTATGCATCTTGAATCTCTCCATACTGGTAAAAAGTGATCGAGGTCGAGCCATATCTTCGCCGATCAGTCTGAATCAACCTCTGTATGGTATCAGGAAGAGGAGTAGTGTGAGCCGTCTCAACGCAAATAATACCATCAGCCGTTAATAATTTTTTTTCTGCCATCCGTAATAAAATTTCGGTAATATCTTGTTCACCATAAGGAGGATCGATAAAAACAAGATCAAATTTTTGTATCGGCTTGTCGATGATCTGCCGCGCGTCGGCCTGGGTAATGACAGCGTTTTCAAGCAGACGGGTCGCTGTCGCATTTTTTCGAATCAGCTCGATTGCATTTTTGGAGCTGTCGACAAACAGCGCCGACGATGCACCCCGACTGAGTGCTTCAAACCCCATTGCTCCGGTTCCGGCAAAAAGATCGAGAACTTTTCTTCCGGCCAGAGTCCCCAGTCTGCTGGTGAGAATACTGAAGAGAGCCTCACGAACTCTGTCCGCTGTTGGCCTGATCCCGGAACTTGAAAATGCTGCCAGTCTGCACCCTCTGGCCGTTCCGCTGATTATGCGCAAAAATCACCTTAAAAATTCAATAATTATAGGGATATTTAACGCCATTAGAAATATCACAAGCGCTGAACAGAGGTCAAGATTTTAGGTTTTTGCAAATTGTGACACAATCTGTCAGACTGATATTGCATAATCGATACGACTTATAACCAGGAGATCAAATGGAACGACCGGATCTTGCCACCTTTGCCGCTTCAAGTCTTCAATCACAGGGGCGTTTACATGCTGAACCGTTTAAGGATGATCGACCCGCTTTTGAGCGGGATCGTGACCGGATTATCCATTGCGCCGCCTTCAGGCGACTCGAATACAAGACCCAGGTTTTTATCAACCATGAAGGGGACTATTACCGAACCCGTCTGACCCACTCACTTGAAGTCGCGCAGATATCACGCGGGATCGCCCGGCGCCTGCATCTGAATGAGGATCTGGCCGAGACTCTCGCATTGGCTCACGATCTGGGTCATACGCCTTTCGGGCACACCGGAGAGCATGTTTTAAATCTGTTGATGAAGGAATATGGCGGATTTGAACACAATCGTCAGTCGCTTCGGATTGTCGACCACCTGGAAGAGCGTTACCCCGGGTTCAATGGCCTGAATCTCACTTTTGAGGCCAGGGAGGGGATCATAAAACACTCTTCTGAATATGACCGACCGGGCGATCTTTCAGCCGTCGATTTTGAACCAAAATCACAACCCCCTCTGGAAGCTCAATTGATCGATCTGGCCGATGAAATTGCTTACAATAATCACGATATCGATGATGGATTAAAAGCCGGTTATTTAATTTTGTCGGAACTGGAAAAGATTGATCTGTGGTCAGACGCAGCGTTACAGGTCAAGGGGAAATTTCCCGGTCTGATCGGGGAACGGTATATCAGCCAGACGATCAGCCATCTGATCGGAATTCTGATTGATGATCTGGTCGCTACCACCCGTAAGCGTATTGTTGTGAGTCGTGTCCAGAGCCTCAGTGATGTCCGGAACCTGGGCGAAAGATGTGTTACGTTCAGCCCTGAAATCAAACGTAAAAACAAGGAGTTGAAACAGTTTCTCTGGAAAAAGCTTTATACCCACTACAAAGTGGAACGGATGCGGGTAAAGTCGGAACGATTTATTCGCTTGCTGTTTGAAAACTACGCAGAACATCCTTCATTGCTCCCCCACAGTTATCAGGACAAATATAGTTCAGAAGGGGAGATGCGTGTTATTTGTGATTATATTGCCGGAATGACAGACCGTTACGCTCTGGATGAATACAAGCGGCTGTTCGATCCGTATGAAAGGGTCTGATTCTGATCAGGACGGGAGGAGAATCTCGGGCTTTTTAGCACGCCGATAGAGTAAAAAAGTTTTGCCGAGGATCTGGGCGACGGCAGAGGAGGTAAGACGGGCTAATTCGGCCGCCGCTTCCTTGCGGTCAAGCGCACACCCCTCTTGCAATCGAACTTTGATCAATTCGTGTTTTTCCAGCGCGGCATCGGTTGCACTGACCAACTGCTCGCTCAACTCCTCTTTTCCGATCATCACAACCGGTTGCAGGTGATGACCAAGTCCGCGCAAAAAGCGGGTCTGTTTCCCTTTGAGTTCTGTCATGTGAT
>JACUTX010000401.1 GCA_014859615.1 Desulfuromonadales bacterium
TTTATTGCCCAAAGGGGTGACTATGATGAAGCAAACGATCAAAAAATTCTGGAGCTACGGCTCACCGGTCGGTGGATTTGTCCTGTCTGTTTTTATTCTTTCAACTTTGGTGGTCTCTTCTGCGGCAGCATTTCAGTTCGAAGCAGGGGAGATCACCGGCAGCCTCGATTCGACCCTCTCGTACGGGGCGACGTGGCGGGTGCAGGATCAGAGCTCTCAGCTGATCGGTACAGCGGCCGGTGGAACGGCGCGTTCGGTCAACTTTGATGACGGTAATCTTAATTATGATAAGGGGCTGATCAGTAATGTCGCCAAACTGACCTCTGATCTGGCGGTGAACTATCGCAGCGTTGGACTTTTTCTGCGCGGCACAACATTTTATGATTACGAAAATGAGAAGGGTGATCGCGATAAAGCACCCTTGACCTCTGAGGCTAAAGATCTGGTTGGCAGCTCCACCGATCTGCTCGATGCTTATATCCACGCATCCTTTAATGCCGGTTCGATACCGATGCAGTTTCGGGTCGGCGATCAGGTTGTCAGTTGGGGTGAGAGCACTTTTATCCAGAACAGTATCAACAGCATCAATCCGGTCAATGTCAGTGCGATTCGTCTCCCGGGGGCTGAGTTGAAAGAAGCTTTAATGCCGGAAGGGATGATCTGGGGTTCGATCGGAGCGACAGCGAACACCACTCTGGAAGGTTTCTACCTCTACGATTGGGAGGAGACGGTTATCGATCCTCCCGGATCGTATTGGAGTACCAACGATTTTGTCGGCGAGGGGGGGAGTCGGGTCATGCTCGGTTGGGGAGGGGTCCCTGATACGGTCCCGGCGTCTACGGGTGCTGTCGTCGGTCGATCCGCAACCCAGGAAGCCTCCGATGACGGCCAGTATGGATTAGCTTTGCGGGTCTATACACCGGCGCTCAATGATACAGAATTCGGATTTTACTTCATTAATTATCACAGCCGTCTGCCGATTATCAACGCCCGTACCGGCACGGCCGCCGCTGCCGCCGGAGTCGACCCGCAAGGGCGCACTTATGCAGAGACGGCCAGTTATTTTGTCAGTTATCCCGAAGATATCAAACTCTACGGCATCAGTTTCAACACCCAGTTAAAAGGGTCAGGAATCGCCCTGCAGGGAGAAGTCTCCTATCGGCAGGATATGCCGTTACAGATCGATGATATTGAAATTCTGTTTGCGGCGCTCGGTGCTCAGGATAATCTCAGCCCGGGAAATACTGGTGCCGCCCCGCTTGCCACCTATGGTCAGTTGGGGTTGATCCCCTTTGAATCGGTGGTCCCCGGTTATATCAAACGGGACGTTGTGCAGGTTCAATCAACGGCGACGAAACTGTTAGGCCCCACTTTTG
>JACUTX010000114.1 GCA_014859615.1 Desulfuromonadales bacterium
GAGGTCGGTGCGGTTTGAGCAGGGTGCAGACTCATTGTGAAGTGACGGGAGTTAGAATGAAAAAAAGGTGTCAGTGGGCAGGTGAGCACCCGATCATGATTGATTATCACGATATGGAGTGGGGGGAGGCGGTGCATGAGGATCGTCTGCTGTTTGAGTTTCTGGTGCTTGAAGGGGCACAGGCGGGGCTGAGCTGGTCAACCGTGCTGAAAAAACGTGCGCACTATAAAAAAGTATTTGATAATTTTGCGATTGAAAAAATTGCCCGATACGATGAAAAAAAGCGCGGGGAACTCCTCTCTGATCCCGGAATTATCCGCAATCGGTTAAAAATTGAGGCGACGATCAGTAATGCACAAGCTTGTCTTGCTCTGTTTGACCAAGGGGAGACTCTCGACTCCTGGCTCTGGCGGTTTGTGGACGGGCGTCCGATCCAGAACAGCTGGCTGCGCCCGGAGGCGATCCCGACGCAGACCTCCGAATCAGAAGCGATGAGCCGGGAGCTCAAGAGAAGGGGATTTCGCTTTGTCGGCCCGACCATCTGTTACGCTTTTATGCAGGCGACCGGCATGGTTAACGATCATACCATCGACTGTTTTCGGCACGCAGAGCTGGCGTAACTGCGGGTATTAAAAAGGCCGCTACTGTTTGTTGTGCTCTTTTGGTGCGCCGTGACGGTCACTCTTCGCAAGCGGGGTGAAAGTCAGTTCGAGTTTAAGTGGCATGCCGTCGCGTTCGATCGTCAGCGTTGCCCGTTCGCCAATAACGCGCTGGTTCAGTTCGTAAATCAGGTCAAAACTCTCTTCGATGACAACTTCGTCCAGAGCAATAAGAATATCTTTGGCGAGGAGTCCGGCCTTGTCGGCGGTTGACTCCGGCACAACTGTTGCGACAACCACCCGGTTCGCCTCTTCTTGCATGAGGATGCCGAGTTTGACCCGTTCACCTGGGAGACTTTCGTATTCGGTGTAAACCATATAGTCGTAAGGGGGCATCGGAAAGTGTGGCAGGACGACGTTCATCAGATTTTTCTCTTTCTCCTTGGGGATGACCAGCTCGCGGCTGCCGACCAACAGATAAGAGGTTGGCAGACGGCGATAGACACGACGCGGAATGCCGAAGCCGTATCGAATGTGGTTGCCGCCAGCGACAACGACCATGCGATGTCCCGGATCTGCTTCGGTCAGGGTTTTAACGATAGCCTCTGCCATCGCCTCGTCCCAGAGGGTTTGCACCCGCAAAAAACTGTCGAGCATTTTCCCCCCCTGGCTATGGTCGGCATAAATAGCTTCGGTCAGAGCCCGCTGATAGCGATCGTCAAAATCCATCGCGGGGAGCTGCGCTCGCGTCTCTGCGTCGAGTTCGTCAAGAGGGGTCATTGCAACTTTTCGCCGGAGCTCCTTGGTGATATTGAGGCCAATCACCGGCAGCCGGTGATCACGGGCAAACTGAAGGAGATCACGATAGTAAGTGAAATCCTGACTCCAGACATTTTGCCAGTTGGCCGCTTTTAAAAACTCTTTTTCTGACAGTTTTCCGGTGATCCAGTCGTTGAGAGCCGGCTGCTGTTCGTGATTGAACATCTCCATACCGAGGCTCACTTCGCCCGGATAACGCTCGGCCATCGCTTTGAGTATCTGCAGTTCCAGACGCTGTGAAGCCGGGTTGTCGTGCGTTTCCCCGACGTAGATAATCCGGCTGTCGGTTATCGCTCCGGTCATCTCCCCGGCGGTGACCTTGACGCCGGTGGGGAGGTGATAGATGTCGCCGACAGCCAGACTCTTACTTGGCGGGTAGGGGGCTTGCGGGTTGCCGATTGGTCGTTGACTCATATTGCAGGCCGTTAGTGAGAAAAAGAGACTAAAAATGATAACGCGTGTGAGCTGCTGGCGCGGTAAAAATTTCATGTTTTATCCATCTGTTGTTTGGCATGAATGGGTGATTGTCGATAGGATTTTTGTGTCGTGTCGAAATTAGACCATGTTCGGTCTTCTGTTTCAAGGGGGAATCGATACAGACCATTTTTGCCTTTATTTATTTATACGGTTGAATGCTGTTTTTCTGCTAGAATCGGTTTGTTTTTCCGATTGACAAATCGTGCAGGATCGATATTGTTCTCGCCCTGACATTTTGCTTCGATTATGGGCTACGCATTTTAGGAAGGAGACTAAACAATGAGCAAGGTTTTGATTATCGGTGCCGGCGGGGTGAGTCGGGTTGTGGTGCACAAGTGTGCTCAGCGTAAAGATATCTTTTCAGAGATCACTCTTGCTTCGCGCACCCGGTCCAAATGTGATGCCATCGCTGCCGAAATTACCGCTCTTTGTGTTAAAACGGCCCAAATCGATGCCGATAATGTGCCGGAACTGGTTGCCCTGATTCGTCAAGAGCAGCCAAAACTGGTGATCAATGTGGCGCTCCCGTATCAGGATTTGACCATTATGGACGCTTGTCTTGAGACCGGAGTCGACTATCTCGATACGGCTAATTATGAGCCGATCGATACGGCGCATTTTGAATACAGCTGGCAATGGGCCTATCAGGAACGTTTCCAGGCGAAAGGGATCATGGCTCTGCTCGGTAGCGGTTTTGATCCGGGGATGACCAACGTCTACACGGCGCTGGCGGCGAAGGAGTCCCTCGACGAGATCCACGAGCTCGATATCATCGACGCCAATGCGGGGAGTCACGGTCAGCCGTTTGCCACCAATTTCAATCCAGAGATCAACATCCGCGAAGTGACTGCCGCCTGTCGACACTGGGAGAATGGTGCGTGGGTTGAGACTGCGCCCCTTTCGACCAAGCGCAGTTTCGATTTTCCTGCAGGGATCGGCCCGATGAATATCTATCGCCTTTACCATGAGGAGATGGAATCGATCGTCAAACATATTCCGACCATCAAGAAGGCGCAGTTCTGGATGACCTTTTCCGACAACTATCTCAAGCATCTTGAAGTGCTGCAAAATGTCGGCATGACGCGGATCGACGAGGTTGAATATAATGGACAGAAGATTGTGCCGATTCAGTTTCTGAAGGCGCTGCTGCCGGATCCCGGATCGCTCGGCCCGTTGACCAAAGGGAAAACCTGCATCGGTGTGATTGCCCGCGGACTCAAGGGTGGCGTGCGCAAGCAGGTTTATATCTATAATATCTGCGATCATGAGGCGTGCTACGCCGAGACCAATTCCCAGGCGATCAGCTACACGACCGGCGTTCCGGCGGTGGTCGGCGGTATCATGATGCTGACCGGAAAATGGCATGCCCCAGGGGTCTGGAATATGGAGCAGTTTGATCCGCAGCCGTTTCTCGACGAGGTCGGACCGATGGGGCTGCCGTATGTCGTCGTCGAAGGGGAATGGCCCGAACTTTAGATGTCGGAATCCGGCTTTTGCGCCAACTCGGCGTTGCCGGCGTCAGTCGCTTGTGCGGCGTAGCGTTGCTACGCCTCCGCGCTCTTCCTTGGCGCCTTGATTTGACACAAAATCCGCACCCTGGATAATTCAGTTGTTAAGAGGAAATAGGTAATTGATCGGTATCGATATCCCGAAAATTCTTGAACTCGCGCCGTCACCTGCTTACGTGGTCGATCTTGGTCGCCTGCGGCATAATCTGGCGATTCTCGACGCGGTGCAAAAGCGCAGCGGCGCGAAGATCCTGCTGGCGCTCAAGGCGTTTGCCATGTGGAACACCTTCCCGTTGATTCGGCAGACCCTGCACGGCGTCTGTGCTTCATCGCCGTGGGAGGCGCGCCTCGGTCGGGAGGAGTTCGGCGGCGAGGTTCACTCCTTCTCCGCCGCTTTCAAACAGAGTGATGTGGCTGAGCTGCTGGCGATCTCCGATCATCTGGTTTTTAACTCCTTCAACCAGTTTGAGCGCTTCCGGCCGCTCTGGGAACAGGCGCAGGGGCGGGTCTCGATCGGACTGCGGGTCAATCCCGAACATTCCGAAGGGGAGATCGAAATTTATGACCCCTGTGCAAAGAACTCGCGGCTCGGAATCCGCCGCAGCGAGTTCGACGGCAAGTCGCTGGCCGGGGTCGAAGGGTTGCATTTTCATACCCTCTGTGAACAGCTGTTTGAGCCGCTGGCACGCACGGCGGCAGTCTTTGAAGAGAAGTTCGGCGCGTTTTTACCGGCGATGAAATGGATCAACTTCGGCGGCGGCCACCATATCACCCGCGAGGGGTATGATATCGATGGGCTGGTCGATCTAATCACCTATTTCCGGGAAAAATACCAGGTTGAGGTCTATCTCGAACCGGGGGAAGCGGTGGTGATCGGTGCTGGCCTGCTGGTCGGTGAAGTTCTGGATATTGTCGAAAATCAGGTGGATAATGCGATTCTCGATCTCTCGGCGACCTGTCATATGCCGGACATCCTGGAGATGCCGTACCGACCGCAGATCAAGGGAGGATCTGATCCTGGTGTCAAACCGCACACCTACCGTCTCGGCGGCCCTTCGTGTCTCGCCGGTGATGTCATCGGTGATTGGTCCTTCGAGCGCCCCTTGCAGATTGGCGATCGGTTGGCGTTTCTCGATATGGCTCATTACACCATGGTCAAGACCACGACTTTCAACGGGATCCAGCATCCGCACCTCTGCACTTTTGAGCCGGAAACCGGAGAATTAAAGGTGGTTAAAAGTTTTAATTACGAACATTTCAAGCATAAGTTGTCGTAACGACGGCTGTATGATCATGGTCTACAGGAGACGATATGGAACGTTGGTCAATCAAAAACTCAGGGAAAGTCTACAACATCGACAACTGGGGAAATGGGTTCTTCTCCATCAACCGCAAGGGGCATGTCTGTGTGCACCCATCGCCGAATTCAAAGTACGCCATCGACCTGCGGACCCTGGTTGAAGATCTGATCAAACGCAAGATCAAGCCGCCGATTCTGTTGCGTTTTATGGATGTGTTGCAGGGGCGGATTGCGGCGATTAACCGGGCTTTTAAAAACGCTATCGATGAGTACGATTATCCGGCAGGGTATCAGACTTTTTTTCCGATCAAGGTCAACCAGCAGCGACAGGTCGTTGAAGCGATTACCGAGTTCGGCAAAAAACACAAGATCGGTCTGGAGGTCGGCTCCAAGCCGGAGCTGGTGGCGGCAATCTCTTTTGCCACAGGTAAAGATCTGCAGATCATCTGCAACGGCTATAAAGATAACGATTTCATTGAAACGATCCTCTATGCCAACAAAATTGGATACGATATCACCATCGTTGTTGAGAAGCTGTTCGAGCTTGAGAAGGTCATTGCGCTGTCGAAAAAGACCGGCATCGTACCGAAACTCGGCATCCGCGTCAAACTCTCGGCGAAAGGGACGGGGAAATGGGCGACCTCCGGGGGGAGTGACGCCAAATTCGGCCTGAAAATTTCCGAACTGCTCGCTGCGATTGAAATGCTCAGAGAAAACAACCTGCTCGATCATGTGCAACTGCTCCATTTTCATATCGGGAGTCAGATTACCAAAATCGACAAGATCAAAAACGCTTTGATCGAAGGGAGCCGGATTTACGCAGAAATGCACAAGATGGGGGTCGGACTCGAATATCTCGATATCGGCGGTGGGCTGGGGGTCGATTACGACGGATCAAAATCGAGCTACTTTTCCAGCGTCAACTACTCAATCGAGGAGTACGCCAACGATGTCGTCTATCAGGTGAAAAACGTCTGTGTGGAGGCTGGTGTTCCGTGCCCGAAGATCATCTCGGAATCGGGACGGGCTATTGTTGCTCACTATTCGGTGCTGATTACCAATATCCTGAACACCAACACCCAAAATGCCCTCCCTGATTACGATGACGTTCTGGAAGAGGCAGAGAAGCTCTCGCCGACGGTCAGAAAACTGCACGATATTTACGAGAGTCTGGATCGGCACTCCCTGCGCGAGGATTATCACGATACCCTGCAGCTGGTTCAGGAGGCTGACAGTCTTTTTAATCTCGGCTATCTGAATCTGCACGATCGGGCGCTGGCCGAATGGTTGTGCAATAAAATTTTTATCCGGATCAACGGCATCGTCGAACGGATGCAGCCGGTTCCGGAAGAGTTGCAGAATTTTCAGTTGAACCTGCGTCAGACCTATTTTGCCAACTTTTCACTCTTCCAGTCGGTTCCTGATTCCTGGGCGATCGACCAGCTTTTTCCGATCATGCCGTTGCAGCGTCTCGCCCAGAAACCGGATGTTATGGCGACCATCGCCGACATCACCTGCGACTCGGACGGCGAAGTGAGCAGCTTTGTCGGCGAGAAGGGGAAAACCAAGTTTCTGCCGCTGCATAAGGTGCAAAGTGGTGAGGATTATTTTATCGGCTTTTTCATGATCGGCGCCTATCAGGAGATTCTCGGCGACATGCACAACCTGTTTGGCGACACCAACGCGGTGCACATCACTTTCAACAAGAAGACCAATTATAAAATTGATGCGGTCATTCATGGTGATGCAACCTGGGAGAGTCTGAAGTACGTGCAGTACAAGGGGCCGGAAATCCTCAAGAATGTGCGAGACGCCCTGGAGAAGAGAGTCGCCACGCGCAAGGTCTCCTTCGAGGAGACCAGTCATTTTATCGAGCTGCTCGATAAAATGCTCCTCTCCTACACCTATCTCGGGGAGTAGGGAAG
Source organism: Desulfuromonadales bacterium (assembly GCA_014859615.1). Taxonomy (GTDB): domain Bacteria; phylum Desulfobacterota; class Desulfuromonadia; order Desulfuromonadales; family UBA2294; genus Kmv16. Next base: position 6,629 of record JACUTX010000114.1, read on the forward strand.
GGAGTCAAGGTTGCAATATGGAGCCGTATGCTGTTGGGTGCGTGGGTAGGGGCTCCGTACTCTATCAGCACAGACTCCGCACAAAAGCCAACAGCGGACTTGACCCCTTTTTTTTGACCCCTTTTTTATCGACACCTTCCCGGCGTCCCCTTTTATAGCGAAAGCCCAGGCGCGGCTGGCCGAGAGTTAGCCGAGACAGGTTTGTAATTTATCAGCTCGTCGCCGCTGGTTATTTCAGCCATCAGCCTTCGCAAGCAAAAAAATTGACACCAATCAAATCAAAGCGTATATTCTAGACAGTCTAGGCAGAATAAATTCGACAGAGGAGTCGCTATGATAGATAATCATTGGCAACTACAGGATGCTAAAAACAAATTCAGCAATTTAGTTGATAAGGCACAACATAATGGTCCTCAGGTCGTAACCAAACACGGCAAAGATGCAGTCGTTGTGCTCGCAATCGATGAATATAAAAAATTAATAAAACCAAAGACCAGCTTGGTTCAATTTCTTCAGGCCTCTCCCCTCGTAAAAGAGGACCTGCCCTTAACGAGAAGCAAAGAGTCGCCAAGGGATATTGAGTTATGAATTACCTGCTAGACACCTGTGTAATTTCAGAACTTATCAAAAAGTCTCCCAATCAAAAAGTTGTTGAGTGGGTTTCAGACATTGAAGAAAGCAACTTGTTTATCAGCGTTTTAACTATCGGAGAAATCCACAAAGGAATCGAAAAACTACCAAAAAGCAAAAAAAAGGACAAACTTCACCAATGGGTAAATTACGACCTTCAAGAGCGATTCAAAAACCGAATCATTAATTTCGACCTTCAAACTGCTACTGTCTGGGGCCGAATCCAGGCACATTCTGAAACATTGGGAAAAGCCCTGCCCGCAATTGATGGACAAATTGCAGCGACAGGCATTTCTTACGACCTGACAGTGGTAACCAGAAACACAACCGATATGGAAATTAGCGGTGTTGCCTTGATAAACCCCTGGGGATAGAGCCTAACCAATCGAGGTTAAGAATAAAATGGCTGGCGAGTGAGGAAGGACTGCGCGAGGAGCAAGTCGCTATCTTGTCCATCTTGCGGTGTCAATCTCGATTTATGGGTGTTTAGTAGCAAAGGATTCGTATGTCACTCACGCCGAATTAAACGGAAGCAGTATAGCGGTGTCAGGCTTGTCTTATGGGTGTTTGAGTAACCGCATGAGAAAATGGGGCCAAGACTCCGTTTGACACATGTTGCATAACCTCTCAACAGCGGTCACTCATATCCAGATTGGCCGCTGTTGTTTTAGATGCCGTAT
>JACUTX010000115.1 GCA_014859615.1 Desulfuromonadales bacterium
AGTCGGCTTTGAGATTGTTTGTTTTTATGTAATTGCGTATGGCATCCATGCTGCTGAGGGTCATGTCGATAAATTGGACCCCCATTCCAGGCGGAAGGTCTTGTTTGACAAGGTTGTCAGATTTATTGAGCCAGACGACCTTGGCCTTGCACTGAACAGGCTCCTGAATATCCGGGAGGTTGAAGCTGATAACCAGAGTCGTACCGAGCGGGAGCTGGTCGGCGGCGGCTAAAAACAGCCCCCCCGTGCTCAGATTGACAGTGTAATCTGTCAAGGCACTATTCTCTGCACCATAGTTGACCTTTAATTTTGCAGGACACCGCGGTTCGCGACGAATCTGGATGTCGAGATATTTTTTAGCCATGGAGATCAACAGCGCCTGATTGATCGGTTTGCTGACAATATCATTGCAACCGGCATCCCAGCAGCGCGTAAAAGCCTCTTCGTCACCGCCGTGGGTCACCATGACGACCGGAATATGTTTCAATTCCGGGGATTTTTTGATTTCACGACAGCATTCGTCTCCATTCAAGAGCGGCATGTAGAGATCCATGAAAACGATATCGGGCTTCGCATTCCTGATGATTTCAAACGCTTCGGCACCGTTGCTGGCGATCAAAAGTTCGAATTCATCTTTCGCTGGAGAATCGATTTCTCGATTTCAATAAACATCTCAACGTCATCTACCAGAAGAATTTTTTTATGTGCCGGATGCTGGTTTTCCATTGAATTCACTCTCTCTTTAATCGACCTTGAAGTTTCATGCGAGAGGGGATCATTCCCAATGAAACGAAATATTCAAGATGATAGAAATTGGTTTGAGATAACTGTGAACGTTTTTTGAGCTGTAGTCCGATCAACACAGTATCCGATTAAAAATACCATAAGGATGCCTCTCTGTAAATTCTATTTGCATTCACTTCATAACGCTGTTGGTCGAAAATTACGAGCACATCAGGGGCGGATGACTCCGTCCGCACTCTGCAAGGTAGTGGCGATTTCGAGCATGTTGGTTGTTCGGCCGGCTTTTTGTTTCTCCTTGAGATGGAAGAAATCGAGGCAGAGCCCGCAGGCAGCAATATCGACGCCGAGACAGCCGATCTTGTCGAAGATTTCGAGCAGCTCCGATCCCTCACAGACCAGTTTGACTCCGGCATTAACCAGAAAGATCGCTTCGGGGAGATCGGTCAGTTCGATCAGGGTGATCAGATAATTTTTCAGGAGGAGGCGGCCGAGTTCGTCGTCGCCACTCCCCATCGTCTCGGCTGCGAGCAAGACGATCGTGCGCCGGGGTATGATCAGGCTCTTCCCGTTTGGCTGCGCACGGTCAGGGGTCATAACAATGCGAAAACCGTCGTCGGTGCTGCTCACTTCGGTCGTATAACTGAGGCTGTTGGCGAGTCGACAGAGGTTTTCCCGGGCGGTTTCATCGCCGACCAAAACGGTTAATTCGCAACCCGGCTCATTTAGCAGCGCTTTGCGACTCTGGATGACGGGGTGCGGGCATTGCACGGTGCGCAGATCGAGGGTTATCATTCTCTTCTCCTGTTAGTTTATTAGCAAAAGAATACTAGCCTGTTGTGAACTCTGATGCAACCCTGCTTGCTTGACTTTGACCTGCGGCCGTGGCTAAATTGCGCTCAGTTATGGAGACTTTTATGAGTGTTAAGCAGGAGTATAAAACCCGACAGATAATGGTCGGTAATGTCGCGGTCGGCGGCGGGGCGCCGATTACGGTGCAGTCGATGTGTAACACCGACACCCGCGACGTCGCGGCGACATTGCGGCAGATTGCGGCTTTGGTTGCGGCCGGTTGCGAGATCGTCCGCTGTGCCGTCCCTGATGCGGCTGCGGCTGCGGCTCTCGGCCCGATCCGAACCGATTGTCCGATCCCGCTGATCGCCGACATCCATTTCGACCACAAGCTCGCTCTGGCCGCTATAGAAGCCGGGGTTGACGCTCTTCGTATCAATCCCGGAAACATCGGCGACCAGAATAAGGTGCGTGAGGTGGTCGCGGCCTGTGCCGAGCGTAAGCTGCCGATCCGAATCGGTGTCAATGCCGGATCGCTGGAGAAGGAGCTGCTGCGCAAGCACGGTCACCCGTCTGCCGAAGCGATGGTTGAAAGTGCCCTCGGGCATATCCGCCTTCTCGAACAACTTAACTTTGACCAGATCAAGATCAGCCTGAAATCTTCCAATGTACGACGGTCGATTGAAGCGTATCGGCTTTTGGCGCAGCAGGTCGATTATCCGCTGCATATCGGGATTACGGAGGCTGGTACCACCTGGGCCGGCACCATTAAAAGTGCGGTCGGACTCGCTCCTTTGCTGATCGATGGGATTGGCGACACGCTGCGCATCTCGCTCACCGGTGATCCGGTCGAAGAGGTGAAGGTCGGCTGGGAGATTCTCAAATCCCTCGATCTGCGTGAGAAGGGGCCGGAATTTGTCAGTTGCCCGACCTGCGGGCGTTGTGAAATCGATCTGATTTCGGTCGCCGAAGAGGTTGAACGGCAACTGCAGGATCTGCCGAAAAAACTGACGATAGCGGTTATGGGGTGCGTGGTTAACGGCCCGGGTGAAGCGCGTGAGGCCGATGTCGGGATCGCTGGCGGGCGCGGCGAGGGGTTGTTGTTTCGCAAGGGGGGGATTGTCGGCAAGGTGCCGCAGGATAAAATGGTCGAGGCGCTGGTCGATGCGGCGCGCAAGCTGGCCGCGGAGGAAGAGGATGAGTGACGTGTCGATTAAACAGATTCTGGCCGCTGCCGGTCCGATAACCGATTTGACCGTGCAGGGGTGGGTGCGCACGGTGCGCCGCGGCAAAGGGGTCGCCTTCATGGCGTTGAACGACGGTTCGTGTCTCGACTCATTGCAGATTGTTGTCGATTTGAATCGGCCGGGGTGTGAATCGGTTGCCGATATCGGGACCGGAGCGAGCCTGCAGGTGCGCGGTGAACTGGTCGCTTCGCCGGCCGAAGGGCAGAGCTGGGAGCTGCAGGCTGAATCTCTTTTGCTGGTTGGCGCTTCCGATAGCGACTATCCGCTGCAGAAAAAGCAGCACAGCTTTGAATACCTGCGGACAATCGCTCACCTGCGCCCCCGCGCCAACACCTTCGGCGCCGTCTTTCGGATACGCAGTGCCCTGTCGTTCGCCGTCCATCGCTTCTTTCACGAGCGCGGCTTTTTGAACCTCCATTCACCGATCATCACCGCCAGCGACTGTGAAGGGGCAGGGGAGATGTTTCGCGTCACCACCCTCGATGACCTCCAGCCGCCGCAGCTTGACGGAAAGATCGACTACGGTAAAGATTTTTTCGGCGAGGAGACCGGCCTGACCGTCTCCGGGCAACTCGAAGGGGAACTGTTTGCGACCGCCTTTAAAAACATCTACACTTTCGGGCCGACCTTCCGCGCTGAAAATTCCAACACCAGCCGGCATACTGCCGAATTCTGGATGATCGAACCGGAGATGGCGTTTTGTGACCTGGCTGGCGACTGCAGTCTAGCCGAAGAGTTTCTGCGTGCCATGGTGACCTGCGCCCTTGAAGAGTGCGCCGATGACTTGCGCTTTTTCGATCAGAGGATCGAAAAAGGGTTGATCGAGCGTCTGCAGTCTCTATCGACGGCGCAGTTTGCGACCATGACTTACACCGAGGCGGTGGCGCAGCTCGGCAAGGCGAAGCAGACGTTCGACTATCCGGTGGTCTGGGGGGCTGATCTGCAGTCGGAACACGAGCGCTACCTGACCGAACAGGTGGTCGGTGGTCCGCTGTTTGTGGTCGATTATCCAAAGGAGATCAAGGCGTTTTACATGCGTCGCAACGACGACGGCAAGACCGTCGCCGCCATGGATCTTCTGGTCCCAAGGGTCGGTGAACTGATCGGCGGGAGTCAGCGTGAAGAACGATTTGATCTGTTGCAGAACTGCATGCGGGAGAATGGTATCGCCGAAAAGAGCCTGGAGTGGTATCTCGATATCCGCCGCTGGGGGAGCTGTCCGCATGCAGGGTTTGGTCTCGGCTTCGAACGTCTGCTGATGTATCTGACCGGGATGGAGAATATCCGCGACGTCATTCCGTTTCCACGTACGCCGGGGAACGCCAAATTCTGATGACGGCTCTCTCTCTGGCAGAAGAGTTCGGGCTTTTGGCCTCGATTCATGCGGTCATTTATGATCGGCTCTCCCCGCACGAGGCAACCGCGCTGATTGCACAGCTTGCCGCTCTGCCGGTGAAGCGGAGCCACGCGGTGCAGCGCCTCGGCAGTTATGTCGCCCGCGGCGCTCTGCCGGTTATGATCCGTCTGCAGTTTGCCCAGGAAAAGGAGCAGCTGCGCCAGACTTTTCTGCATGAGCTCGCCCACGCTTGTGATCACCTCACCCACCAGAAGGGGAGCCCCTACCGTCAGGCGCACGGTGCCGGTTGGCAAAGCTGGATGGCCGCCTTCGGCCTGCCAGCCGAACGGGTCGGCCAGAGTGATGCGCTGATCACTCTGCGCGAGCAGCGGCTCAAGGTAGTGGCAATCTGTCGGACCTGCGGCCTCGAAATAAGGCGGTTGCGACGCTTCGATAAGCGCAAGCGCTATGTTCATACAGAGTGCGGAGGGCGGCTGGTGCCGGTTTAATAAATTTCATCCAGCTGTTTGTCGCAACAACTTTTAACCTGCGCTTTGCAACGAAATGCGATCAAGACGAAAGCGCGTTGATCACCTTTTGCAGCCTCGATCTGATTTCGTCGGCAATCTCTGCGAGAGTCGTATTCTCGACCGCCTGCATCGATGCCATCGGATCAACCGCCGAAACTTCGACTTTGCCGGGGGTTTTTTCCTGAACAATGACGTTGCACGGCAGCATGGTGCCGATTTTGTCCTCGGCGAGGAGCGCCTTGTAGGCAAAAGGCGGGTTGCAGGCGCCAAGGATTCGATAGTTGTAAAAGTCAACATCGAGTTTTTTCTTCAGGGTACTTGTAACATCAATCTCGGTGAGGATGCCGAACCCCTCTTTTTTGAGTTCTTCGGTTACTTTGGTGATGGCGGCGTCAAAAGAGAGGGGGACGGTTGTGCTGAAGTAGTAGCTCATCTCTATTCTCCTGTTGGTGTTGCGTTGTCAACAATACAGAAACCACTGTCGTGCGTCGCATGATCTTTGGTCAGATACATCTCTTCAAGCAGTCTGCTGAAATGATTTGCCACCACTTTACGCTTGAGTTTAAGCGTTTGGGTCACTTCACCATTCTCCTTTGAAAAATCGCGCGACAGCAGGGTAAAACGTTTGATCTGACCGTAGGCGGGGAGTCCGGCTTGAAGTTTATCGATGCGGCGCCGAATCAGATCGAGAACAAAAGGATGACTGACCAGACCACATTCGTTGAGATAATCGATTTTTTTAAAGCGGGCATATTTTTCAAGATTTTCAAAATTTGGTACCAGCAGGGCGATCAGATACGGTTTGCGGTCACCATAGATGATGGCATTTGAGATGTATTTGTCGGCTTTGCAGAGGTTCTCAAGCGCCTGTGGTGCGATATTTTCGCCACCGGCCGTAATGATCAGATCTTTTTTGCGATCAGTGATGGTTAAAAAACCATCAGCATCAATTTCGCCGATATCACCGCTCTTGAACCAGTCGCCTGCAAACGCTTCAGAAGTCATTTCCGGAAGGTTCCAGTATCGTTTAAAGATCCCCGGGCCGCGGAGCAGGATCTCGCCGTCGTCGGCAATTTTAACTTCGGTGCCGGGAAACGGTTTTCCGACCGTGCCGATTCGCATGCTCCCTTCCCGGTTGGCCGAAATGCCGGCACCGGTCTCGGTCAGGCCGTACCCCTCGTAGATCGGGATCCCTGCGGCGTGAAAAAATTCGGCAACGTTTTTAACCAGCGGCGCGCCACCGGAGATAAAGAAACGCAAGCGGCCGCCGAGTCTCTGATGCAGTTTTGAGAAGACAACTCTGCGCGCAACGGCGAGGCCGAGCTTCAAAAGAAGCCCCGGCTCTTGACCGGCGAGGGTGGTTCTTGAATAGCTGCTGCCAATCTTCAGGGCTGTAAAAAAGAGCTGCTTTTTGATGAAGGGGCCGTCGATAACCCGCTCCATGACGCGTGCATACATCTTTTCATACAGACGGGGGACGCTGATGACAATCGTCGGTTTTACAACAACCAGATTCTGCGGTACCGTATCGATGCTCTCGGCATAAGCGATGGTTGCACCCTGCAGCAGCATCAGATAGTAGCCGTCAACACGTTCAAAGACATGAGAGAGGGGGAGAAACGACAGACACGAGTCGCTTTCGCTGATATCGAAAACGGCCTGGACCGCTTTGACATTGGCGAGAATGTTTGCGTGCGTCAGTTCGACCCCTTTCGGTTGTCCGGTGGTTCCCGAAGTGTAGATCAATGTGGCGATTTCGCTCCCGTCGCCGCTATTGAGCCGGCGGTCGAACTCTTCGCTTTCTCCGGCAGTGCTGCCAGCGAGAAAATTGATCAGACTCAGAAACTGTTCATGCTCGTAACCGCCGCCAAGAAGAATGATCTTTTCCAGCTGCGGGATTTCCGGCAGATGCTCGGCCAGCTCTTTGGCGAACAATATGGAGCGGAGGAACAGAACCCGGCTCCCCGAATCGCGCAGGATCTCCGCGAGGTTTGCGACCGTTTCGGTGTGATAAATCGGGACGGTGATAGCGCCGATCGCCATAGCCCCCTGATCGGCGTAGACCCATTCAGGACTGTTCGGGAGCATGATGGCGACCCGGTCGCCAGCTTTAATATCGAGGGCAATCAGGCTGCGGCCATAATGACGAATCCGTTCTGCGACATTTTGTGAACTGATATCGCCGTAGCGGTCGCCAAGCTTGCTGCGCAAGGCTGTTTTCGTTCGGTTGCTGTCGAGGCGGTGCAGAATATTTTGTGTAATTATTGGTTTCATTATTTCACTCATCTTGTTCATATTTCCAGTCTCCTCTCCTGATGTGGCAAAGAGAGATCTGTTTGAATTATACCAGCTTACCTTGAATCCGCCGGTTAAAGGTGATACTCATCCGAGTTCCGTGGCGGTCTCCTCCTGTCTTGTCTCCTCGTTCGGATCAATCCCCCAGGTCAGTTTTGACGGTTTGAACCCTTTGGCCAGCGTCGGTTTTATGATTTCAAAGTAGGGGGAGACATCGAAATCACGCGGCGTGAATTGTGAGTGATGACGTCTGCGCAAAACCTCCTTGTAGCAGCTTTTGCAGTGCCGGTCGTACCCCTGTTCAAGAGCAACCAATGGCAGGATCGGGTAAGAAATCGATTGAAAGGCTTGAGCAATCAGCGAGGAACAGATGGCGCGGGTCGGATCACCGCTCCCCATGGTCAGCAAGCTCCTTCGCCATCGGGTCGGGATGAGCGTAATCGGGATCAGATAACGGGTCAGATCATAAATATTTTTCAGATCGTACTGCTGACCAAGACGGGCGAGAGTATAATCGATGACCATTTTAATCTGCTTGCGCGAAAGCCCGACCGGTCGGCAGATTCGGGTATGATAGTCGGCATAAAGGCTCAACGGAACCGCCCGTACACCATCGTTGATATCGACATCGAGCAGCGTCAGCGCTTCTCCCCCTTTTTCGGCCGGCCCGAGCGCATCACCGATACAAAGAGCCGCATGTGACCAGCTCGACTGGGTCAGGTACTTGATGGCAATGCTGAACGTGCTGTTGCCATCGACCAGCAAGACATCCCCCGGCTTCAAGGTTGCAGCCAAATCTCCCGGACGACAGGTTGTCAGGACTGTGGACGATGCTCTCGGTTTGGAGAGAGCGCGGGAAAGACGACGCCCTATGACATTGAGAAAATCCATATACTTTTCTGCTCCACCATAAATGAATTGATTTTTCGGTAGCGTTTAAGTTTTTATACTAACAAATGAACGCCACGTTTAACAAATAGTA
>JACUTX010000116.1 GCA_014859615.1 Desulfuromonadales bacterium
CTATGCAAAGATAAGTCCGAAAAAACGTTGCGGCTGTAAATTTAGTATTTAAGTGTCAGATCAGCCGTTTGGTTCAGTTAAATCAATATTTTCTGTCTTTTTTGGCCCCCTGCCCAAGTGAAGTGGCGAAATACCGGTAACATTAATGGTCAGTGCAAATGTTAAGCAAACGGGCGCAAAAAGCGGCAGTGAGTAAAGCAATGTGGTTGAAGCTTGAGAGTTCAACGTGTTATTGTATTTCGTTTCGTTCGCCTGAACCGGCTGGCGACCAGGGAGTTTTTTATGTCAGATTATATCGACCTGCATCTGCACACCGACTGCTCGGATGGCAGTTACACGTCAAAAGAGATTGTCCAGATGGCAGCAGAAGCCGGTTTGCGGGCTATTTCAATTTGCGACCACGATACTCTCGACGGTACCGATGCCGCTCTGGCGGCCGGACAGATGTATGATGTAGAGGTGATAACCGGCGTGGAGCTCTCCGTTGTCTGGGAAGAGTACAATGACGTGCATCTGCTCGGTTATGGTTATGATCATCACAATCCAAAGCTCTGTCAAAATCTGCAGGAGTTTCGCGATTTCAGACGTAACCGCAATGTCCTGATTGTCGAACGGGTCAATGCGCGGCTGCTTGAGCAGAACCGTGAACCTCTCGATGTTGCCGATGTCCAGCGTCGGGCCGCCGGAGCGATCGGTCGGCCGCATATTGCCATGGCGCTGATCGATCACGGTTATGTCCGCACCACCGAGGAAGCGTTCCAGAAATATCTGATCCCCTGCAATGTGCCGAAGCGGCTCTTTGCGATTCAGGAGGCGATCGATCTGATTCACGCGGCCGGGGGGGTTGCCGTCCTGGCACATCCTCAGTTTATCGACCCGCACCGTTCGGTGCTGCTAAAGCTGTTCGATTCTTTTCAACAGCTCGGACTCGACGGGATCGAAGCTTACAATTCCGGGTCGAGTAATGATGATATCGACTGGACCATCACCGCAGCTGTGCAGCGCAAACTGCTGGTGACCGGCGGGAGCGATTTTCATGGTTCCTCCAAGGGGGATATTGTTATCGGGCGGGGCCGTGGCAACCTGAAGACGCCGTACCGCTGCGTCGAAGCTATTTACGAGGCGATTGCTCGCCGGACGGTTCAATGATGAATATCGACGCCACGCGTGATTTTTTTGCCACAGTTCCGAAGGGGATCGAAGATCTGCTTGCCGATGAACTGACGCAACTCGGTGCATTAAGTGTCAAACCTATTACCGCCGGCGTAGCCTTTTGCGGCACGCTGGAGACCGCTTACAGGGTCTGTCTCTGGTCCCGTCTGGCGAGTCGGGTTTTGATGCCGGTGAGCAACTTTATCGCAACGGATCCCGATCAGCTCTATGCAGCGAGTAACGGTTTCCCGTGGGAGGATCATTTTTCGGTCGATCAGACCTTTGCGGTCGAGGCGACCCTGGTCGGATCAAAATTGAACCACTCGCATTACGCCGCCCTGCGGGTCAAGGATGGTGTGGTCGATCGCTTCCGCGATCGGGGCGGTGACAGGCCGTCGATCGATACACACAATCCTGATCTGCGCATCAATATGCATCTGCGCGGCAGACGCGGGACCCTCTCTCTCGATCTCTCCGGCGAGAGCCTGCATCGGCGTGGCTATCGTCAGGAGAAGGGGGTGGCACCGCTCAAGGAGAGTCTGGCGGCTGCGGTTCTGCTGCAATCCGGCTGGCAGAAGATTGCCGCTGATGGTGGCCCTTTTTGTGATCCGATGTGTGGATCCGGCACCCTGCCGCTCGAAGCAGCGATGATCGCCGCCGATATGGCACCGGGGCTGTTGCGGGAGCGGTTCGGTTTCATGGCCTGGATCGGGCATGATGATCCCCTCTGGCAGAGACTTCACCAGGAAGCGACGTCGCGCCGCGCGATCGGACTGCAACATCTGCCGAAAATTATCGGTTTTGACGCTGACCCGTTGATGATTCGCAACGCTCTGATCAATGCCGAACTCTGCGGGCTGGAGAAGGTTGTCCACTTCGAAAAGCGCTCGATCCAGTCGAAAGAGCGGCTCCTCCCCGAGAGCTTTGGTCGGCCGGGGCTGGTGGCGGTCAACCCTCCTTACGGGGAACGCCTCGGTCAGCGCAAAGAGCTCTATACCGTCTACCGGAGTCTGGGTGAACGACTCCTGGCCGAAGGGGGCGGCTGGCGAGCGACGGTGCTGACCAGCGACAGTGAACTCGGCAATGCCATCGGACTTAAGCCCCACAGCAACAGCGAACTGTTTAACGGCGCGATCCCCTGTCGCTTGTTGCAGTTTGATGTGCCGCTGGAGTCCGAACCGATCCCGATCAGCGGCGCGTTGTCGGCCGGGGCCGAAATGTTCGCCAATCGCCTGCGCAAGAATCTGAAACGTCTCGGTCGCTGGGCCAAACGGCAATCGATCAGTTGTTACCGACTCTACGATGCCGATATGCCGGAATATTCTGTCGCCATCGATCTGTATGGTGATGCAGTGCATGTGCAGGAGTACGCGCCGCCCGATTCGATCGATCCGGTCGATGCTCATGCCCGTCTGCAGGATGTGCTGGCGGTCATTCCTGACATCCTGTCGATTCCGCCTGAAAAAGTTTTTTTAAAGCTCCGACTGCGTCAGCGCGGCAAAGAGCAGTATCAGCGCCAGGCGCAGACCGGAGCTTTTTTTGAAGTCGAAGAAGAGGGTGCCCGTCTGTTGGTCAACCTGACCGATTATCTCGATACCGGTCTGTTTCTTGATCACCGGCCGGTGCGTCGACTTATTAAACAACAGGCAGCCGGAAAACGTTTTCTCAACCTGTTTGCCTATACGGCAACAGCGAGTGTCCAGGCGGCTCTCGGTGGGGCGATTTCAACGACCAGTGTCGATATGTCGTACACTTATCTCGGCTGGGGGAAGCGCAATTTTGAACTGAATGGAATGAGTCCGGACAGACACCGACTGATTCAGGGGGATTGCCTCGAATGGATGACTGCGACCAAGGAGCGCTTCGATCTGATTTTCCTCGATCCGCCGACCTTCTCCAATTCGAAGCGGATGGAAGAGTCGTTCGATATCCAACGTGACCATGTCCCTCTGGTTCTGGCCGCGAGTCGGCTCCTGGCGGACGGTGGTATTCTTATTTTCTCCACGAATAAACGGCGTTTCAAGCTCGATACCGAAGCCCTGTCCGGATTAAAGATCAAGGAGATAACGAAGCAGACTTTTGATGAAGATTTTGCCCGACGACCGCAGATTCATAGTTGCTTTTGGATCACGCGCTGATTCCGGTCAATTTTATTTCCCCTTGATCGTTCTTTTGTTAAGGTTGCGTGGAAATTCATAGATAAGTTTGTTGCCAGCTCTTTTCGTCGGTCTGTTCAGCGAAATATATTCAAGCGGAATAAATAAATGAAGATGCAGTGTAAAACCAGTCGGATCGTCAATACTTTTCTACTCCTTCTGTTTCTGGGTCTGACTTTGTCGGCTTGTGGTTTTTCCGGTTTGCAGGACGGCTTCTCCCGGGCACTCATGAATCAGTCCGATCCCGAGACAGTACGTGAAGCGCTGCCAGCTTATCTCGTGATGACGGATGCGATGATTGAGGCTGACCCGAAAAATATCGGGCGTCTTAGCACCGGTGCCGAGCTTTATAGTGCATTTACGACACTGTTTCAACATGAACCGGCGCGGGCCAGACTCCTGGCTGATCGGGCTCGCAGTTATGGTGAACAAGCTTTTTGTCTCCGGGCAGCTGTCGATTGCGATCTCGCAAAACTCGACTTTATGAAGTTCTCAGAAGTTTTGACAACGTTTGATGATGATGATGTTTCTGTTCTGCTCAGTTACGCAACCGGTTGGCTCGTCTGGGCCGATACTCATCGTGACGATTGGGCGGTTGTTGCCGGACTCCCGAAGGTCCAGGCCGCTCTGGAGCGGATTGTGGTGCTGAAAGAAAATTTTCGTTATGGAGCTGCCCACAACTATCTCGGCATTTTGAAATCTTTACGCCCCCCCTCGCTGGGGGGGGAACCGGAAGAAGCAATGGCGCATTTTGAGCGTGCACTTGAGCTGTCGGATGGACGCAACCTGTCGGCCCGCACTGATTATGCCGAGTACTATGCTCGTCTGATCTACGATCGAAAGCTGCATGATCGTCTGCTCAATGAGGTGTTGCAGATGCCGGCGCAAGCGCCGGAACTGACCCTGATCAATAGTCTCGCCAAACGTCGGGCCCGTCTGCTTCTCGACAGCGCCGAAGATTACTTTTAAACGAAACAGGATTATGCGATGAATCTGCCACGCCTTATCTCCGTCATTTTTTTGAGTCTGTTTCTCCCCGCCACTCTCTATGCGACGACCTTGAAGATCGCCACCGCCGCACCCGAAGGTTCGAGCTGGATGCGTGAACTGCGCGTCGGTGCCACTGAAATCAAAGAGCGGACCGAAGGCCGGGTGGAGATCAAATTCTTCGCCGGTGGAGTGATGGGGAACGACAAGAGTGTGTTACGCAAAATGCGTGTCGGTCAGCTGCATGGCGGTGCTTTTACGACCGGTAGTCTTGTCGATATTGCGCCGGATGCCGATCTGTTCAGCCTGCCGTTGATTTTTCGTTCGGACGATGAAGTCGTTTATGTACGCAGCCGCATGGATGCAGATCTGAAACAGGTCATTGAAGAGTCAGGTTTTGCCTGTTTCGGTTTTGCCGGCGGTGGTTTCGCTCTGTTGATGTCGGGAAAACCGGCCCGGACTATTGATGATGTGCGAGGGAGTAAAATCTGGGTACCAGAGGGGGATCGTGTCAGTTATCGGGCGATGGCGTCGCTCGGGCTCTCTCCGGTGACTCTCCCGATCACCGATGTGATGACCGGTCTTCAGGCCGGGCTGGTCGAGGTGATTGCCGCCACCCCGAGCGGAGCACTCGCTTTTCAATGGCATACGCGCATCAAGTATGTGACCAATACGCCGCTCTCCTATCTCTATGGGACCCTGGTGATTGATAAAAACGTTTTCTCAAAACTTTCTTCGGCAGATCAGCAGGTTGCCCGTGAGGTGATGGGCAAAATCTATGTCAAGCTCGATCAGGCCAATCGTCTCGACAACGAGGCGGCGACTCAAGCGATGGTCGATGCCGGGATTGTTTTTATCGATTCACCAGCAGAAGAGATTGTACGCTGGCGATCCGTTGCCGATAGCCTGGTGAGCGACATGCGCCGTGAGGGGGTCTTCTCCGCCGTTCTCTATGATCGCCTGCAGCAGTTACTTAAAGAGTATCGCAGCGGCCAGGTCACAACGAAACCATGAACTCTTCTTTTTCCGCAGTCATCCATCGTCTGCGCCGGATCTGTACGGTATGCGAAGACAGCCTGCTCACCCTGATGCTCTTCGCGATGATCGGACTCGGTACGTTGCAGATTGTGCAGCGTAATTTTTTCGGAGGTGGTTTTGTCTGGAATGATGAACTGATCCGTCTGCTGGTCTTGTGGGTCGCCATGGCCGGTGCCGTTGCTGCCAGTCGTGATGACCGCCATATTGTCATCGATCTTCTTTCAAAATTTCTCAACGCCAGGGATGCGCTGACGGTGCGTACAATGATTGATTTATTCACCGCCGTTGTCTCTGCTCTTTTGACCTGGCATAGCGCCCGGTTTGTCCAGGGTGAATGGGCGTATGGCGCAACACTGTTTTCCGGTGTTGCCGCCTGGCCTTTTGAACTGGTCATTCCGATCGCTTTTGCCATTATCACCTACCGTTACACACTGTATCTTTTTCTGCATGCCCGTCAGGCGCTCGATTTGTGGCGGACGATATGATCTTTGCTTTTCTTTTGATTCTACTCGCTCTGGCCGGCGCGCCTCTCTTCGCCATTATTGCCGCCAGCAGCATGTGGGGGTTTTACAGCTCTGGAATCGATCTTTCGGTGCTGGCGATTGAAATTTTTCGGATCGCCGAGATGCCGATTCTGCTGGCGATTCCGCTTTTTACTTTTGCTGGTTATCTCCTCAGTGAAAGCGGGGCGCCTGGTCGTCTGGTCCGACTGACCCGCGCTTTTATCGGCTGGATTCCGGGCGGACTTGCGATCGTTGCTCTGGCGGCCTGTGCTTTTTTTACCGCCTTTACCGGTGCCTCAGGCGTGACGATTATCGCCCTCGGCGCGCTCCTCTATCCGGCCCTGATCGAAGATGGCTACAGTGAAAATTTCAGTCTCGGCCTGGTTACAACGTCCGGCAGTCTCGGTCTGCTGTTCGCCCCCTCTCTGCCGCTGATCCTTTACGGGATTGTCGCCCAGCAGGCCGCAGTCGGCGCCGGGGTCTCTATCGACCGGCTGTTTTCAGCTGGTCTGCTCCCCGGCTTGTTGATGCTCGTTCTGCTCGGTGGCTGGACCATCTGGCGCAATCGCAAGAATCGAGTGCCGATTGCCCGTTTCTCCGGACGACAGCTGCGGGCCGCAGTCCGTGAATCGATCTGGGAAATCCCGTTGCCGATCGTGGTTCTCGGTGGAATTTACAGCGGCTATTTTGCCGTTTCGGAAGCCGCGACAGTGACCGCCGTTTATGTGTTGATTGTTGAGGTCTTTATTCTGCGGGAGATTTCGTGGAAAAGCTTGCCGGATCTGGTTCATAAATCGATGAGTCTGGTCGGCGGCATCATGTTGATTCTCGGTCTCTCCCTCGCCTCGACCACTTATCTGATCGATGCCGGCATCCCGACCGAGCTGTTTCTTCTCGTCAAGGAGTATGTCAGCAGTCCTCTGACTTTTCTGCTCCTGCTCAATCTCTTTTTGCTGGTACTCGGAGCGATTCTCGATATCTTCTCCGCTCTGGTCCTCGTGGTGCCGCTGATCCTGCCGGTCGCGATCGGTTTCGGTATCGACCCGCTACACCTCGGGATTATCTTTTTAGCCAATATGCAACTCGGCTACCTGACCCCCCCCATCGGCCTTAATCTGTTTATCTCCAGTTATCGTTTCGAACAACCGATTACCCGAATCTACAGGGCGACCGTCCCGTTTTTTATCGTGCTGCTCTTCTCCGTCCTGATCATTACTTATTGGCCGGCGTTGTCGCTCTGGTTGCCGAACCTTTAAGGGGAGAATATAGAATACCCCTAAGCGGCAAGAATTTCTCCCTGCCGCCGTGCTATCTCAATAATCGCGGACGAATCATCTTCACGCCACTGGCGTGATCCGCATGGAATTGGCTCTATACGGCTATCGATACGCGCAGCAGTTCGCCAAAGTAGATTGATTCCGTTTCGGTCGCGCATGAGATCAAACTGAGGCGCCACAACCAGAAGATCAATATCACTCCATTCGTTCGTGGTCTGATTGCTATGGGAGCCAAAGACCACAGCACATTCCACATCGATCCCCTGCGCTCGCACGGCACTCAGGTATTTCTTAACACTGATCAGAACAGACGATTCAAGCATGTTAGTAACTCACTGATTTTTCGCAGATAGTTTCTCGCTTCGTCATTCAAAGGCAATGGTAACGAAAGCTCGGGGTAACGCCCCTCAATATTGAATTCATTCACCTCGGCGAGCAGATCAACCTGGCTGTCGTTAAGAGTTATTCCCGCTTTTTCTTTCAGGCGTACCAGATTGTGTATCGGTGGTGCCAATTCACCAATATTTTTGCAAATCAGCGCTTTTAAAGTTTTTTCCAGCGATAAGTGTGCAAAGAAAAGGCCGTGTCTGATCCGACCGCTCTCTACCAATTCTATCGCTACGGCCCAGTCTTCTTCTGCGCCGTCTCGCCAATGCACCACTTGTTTACTGAATTCAACCATAGCTGCTTCTATCATATATCACCGATCCTCGCAAGGATCTAGCACTGACGCCAAGCCGCAGAGAAGGCTTAATCCGCGGTTGTCGGCCGGAAGCCGTTGAGTCATC
>JACUTX010000402.1 GCA_014859615.1 Desulfuromonadales bacterium
CCGCTTATAGCGGTGACTTGCAGACGTTGATCAACCTCGATGTCCCTTTTTTGCTAGAGCTCTCCCTCCCGGCGGTTGCCGGGCGGCGCTATCTGACGGTTCACTCCTTGAAAAGTGGTTCCGTGAAAATTTCATTGGGAGATGATCTGCTGCAGGAGATTCCGCTGGAGGTTCTGTCGACGCTCTATACCGGCAGAGGGTATGTGCTCTGGAAAAACTATCTTGAGCTCTCCTCATTTTCACAGCTCGGACAACGCCATCTCGATATTGCCCAGATTCAGAACATGCTTCTTCAGGCCGGCTACTATTTTGGCCCGGTCACCGCAGAATACGACGCCGCAACGATCGCCGCTGTGACTCGTCTGCAAGCGGATCGGGGGGTGCTGCAGGATGGGCGCATCGGTCCATTGACCATGATGCTTCTTTATCAGCAGGGGGGGACGTTTCGTTCGCCCCGGCTGATGAATGCTGACGCCGGAGAAAAATCATGAGTTCGATTCTTGATGCCCTGAAAAAACTCGAAAAGGGGAAGATTCATCGCGACGGAATTTCTACCGCTATTGCCACTGATATTCTCCGTGCCGGGAAAAAAAGATCGACACCGCATTGGCGAGTCCCTCTTGTTCTTTTTCTGCTGGCGATCGCGGCCGGCGGGCTGTTGCTGCTCTTCTTCCGTATGCAAGAGTTGGCTCCAGTCGTTTTATCTGATTCTCATTCGACTGCAGACGTTGCAAAGATCAGGAAGACAGAGCCCCCCGGAATTCCGGCGGACGCGGCAGTGATTGCCCCGCCGCCGGCCAGGTTGCCGCTCTTGTCCGGCATTTTATACCAGCAACCGCCTGAAACAAGTATGGCGATTCTTAATGATCTCCCGGTGATGAAAGGGACAATTGTCGCTGGTTACACCTTGCAGGAGATCTTTGCAGACCGGGTGATTCTCTCCCGGCAGGGGGAATCTTTCACCCTCACCGTCACGCCTTAAACTTACTCCTTATGCTGTACAATATTCTTTAGTCTGCTGAAGGATATTATACAATCCCTTTTGTTCTGTTCTGCTTTTCTCCCTTTGTATCGACCTGGTCTCCCGATTCTACGGCGTTTGCTGAAGCTGGCACAGAGTGTGCTTTTGGCTGTAGTGGTAAGCAGCGCGTGTGGCAAGACATATCTGCTGGCGGATAACCAATTATGAAGAACAGGAGTTTTCATGAAACGAGGTAAGGTTGCTGTTGCTGCTCTTGCATTTGTTGCTCTGCTCGTTGCAGCAGGGTCGTTATTTTACGCCATCTCGACTGAGGTGATCGGCCGATCTGCGTTGGTGAGTGCGCAGTTTTCCGTTGAACGACTCACCTGCGGAGCGTGTGTTGAA
>JACUTX010000403.1 GCA_014859615.1 Desulfuromonadales bacterium
TTCAACACACGCTCCGCAGGTGAGTCGTTCAACGGAAAACTGCGCACTCACCAACTCAGATCGGCCGATCGCCTCAGTCGAGATGGCGTAAAATAGCGACCCTGCTGCAACGAGCAGAGCAACAAATGCAATAGCAGCAACAGCAACCTTACCTCGTTTCATGGAAACTCCTGTTCTTCATAATTGGTTATCCGCCAGCAGATACGTCTTGCCATACGCGCTGCTTAACACTACAGGCAAAAGCACACTCTGTGCCAGCTTCAGCAAACGCCGTAAAATCAGGAGATCAAGTCGATACAAAGGGAGAAAAGCAGAACAGAACAAAAGGGATTGTATAATATCCTTCAGCAGACTAAAGAATATTGTACAGCATAAGGAGTAAGTTTAAGGCGTGACGGTGAGGGTGAAAGATTCCCCCTGCCGGGAGAGAATCACCCGGTCTGCAAAGATCTCCTGCAAGGTGTAACCAGCGACAATTGTCCCTTTCATCACCGGGAGATCATTAAGAATCGCCATACTTGTTTCAGGCGGTTGCTGGTATAAAATGCCGGACAAGAGCGGCAACCTGGCCGGCGGCGGGGCAATCACTGCCGCGTCCGCCGGAATTCCGGGGGGCTCTGTCTTCCTGATCTTTGCAACGTCTGCAGTCGAATGAGAATCAGATAAAACGACTGGAGCCAACTCTTGCATACGGAAGAAGAGCAGCAACAGCCCGCCGGCCGCGATCGCCAGCAGAAAAAGAACAAGAGGGACTCGCCAATGCGGTGTCGATCTTTTTTTCCCGGCACGGAGAATATCAGTGGCAATAGCGGTAGAAATTCCGTCGCGATGAATCTTCCCCTTTTCGAGTTTTTTCAGGGCATCAAGAATCGAACTCATGATTTTTCTCCGGCGTCAGCATTCATCAGCCGGGGCGAACGAAACGTCCCCCCCTGCTGATAAAGAAGCATCATGGTCAATGGACCGATGCGGCCATCCTGCGGCACCCCCCGATCCCCCTGCAGACGGGTCACAGCGGCGATCGTTGCGGCGTCGTATTCAGCGGTGACAGGGCCAAAATAGTAGCCGGCCTGAAGCAGCATGTTCTGAATCTGGGCAATATCGAGATGACGTTGTCCAAGCTGTGAAAAAGAGGAGAGTTCAAGATAGTTTTTCCAGAGCACATACCCTCTGCCGGTATAGAGCGTCGACAGGACCTCCAGCGGAATCTCCTGCAGCAGATCATCTCCCAATGAAATTTTCACGGAGCCACCTTTCAAGGCGTGAACCGTCAGATATCGCCGCCCGGCAACCGCCGGGAGGGAGAGTTCAAGCAAAAAAGGGACATCGAGGTTGATCAACGTCTGCAAGTCACCGCTATAAGCGG
>JACUTX010000117.1 GCA_014859615.1 Desulfuromonadales bacterium
TGCTTATGAAAAAACGTACCGCCGCCCCTTTCATCGCCGCCGGATTTCTGCCATAATCCGTTTCCATTTGATAAGTGCAGCACTTGTCCCCTCAACGTGTAGATCGAGAATAAAAATCATGGCCCTGCTCAGTCTTAGACAACTCAATATCTCCTTCGGTGGCCCCCCTCTGCTTGAAAGCATTTCGATGCAGGTCGAAAAAGGGGAACGGATCTGCCTGCTCGGCCGTAATGGTGCAGGAAAATCGACTTTGCTTAAACTGATTGCCGGTGAACTGACCCCGGACGCAGGGATCATCGAACGTCAGCAAGGGCTGAACGTCGCCAGACTCGACCAGGAAGTCCCGAGAGATCTGACCGGGAGCGTCTACGATGCGGTTGCGTCAGGATTCGGTCTTTCCGGCGAACTCCTCTGCCGTTACCGGAGTCTGAGCCTCGCCCTGGCCGCAGGTGACGAAGGGGAGATGCCCGAGATGATGGAGATCCAGCAGGCGATAGATGCCGCTTCGGCCTGGCCGCTCGATCAAAAGATAGAACAGGTGCTGTCGCGGCTCGATCTCGATGCCGATGCGTCGGTTGCCGCCCTCTCCGGCGGTGTGATGCGCCGCGTTCTGCTGGCTCGTGCCCTGGTCGTCGGACCGGACATCCTGCTGCTGGACGAGCCGACCAACCATCTCGATATCGCCTCGATCGACTGGCTCGAATCGTTTCTCAAACGCGAAAACCTGACCCTGATCTTCATCACCCATGACCGGGCGTTTCTCCGTTCTCTGGCGACCCGGATCGTAGAAATCGATCGCGGTCGCCTGTTCGATTTTGCCTGCAATTACGACACCTTCTTGCGCCACAAGCAGGAGCTTTTGCACAACGAAGAACAGGAGTGGAAGCGCTTCGACAAAAAACTGGCCGAAGAAGAGATCTGGATTCGCAAAGGGATCAAGGCGCGGTGCACACGCAACGAAGGGCGAGTGCGCGAGCTCAAACTGATGCGCGAGGAGCGGCGCCAACGCCGTGAGCGAACCGGCACGGCGCGACTCCAGCTCAAAGATGCGAGCAAAAGCGGCAAACTGGTAGTCGAGGCCGAAGAGGTCAATTTTGCCTATGGCGATCTGCCCATAATCAACGATTTTTCAACCACCGTACTTCGAGGCGACCGGATCGGCATTATCGGTCCGAACGGCGTCGGCAAAACAACTTTGATCAAGCTGCTTCTTGGTCAGCTGCAACCCGATTCAGGTTCTATCCGTCTCGGCACCAATCTTGAGACACTCTATTTCGACCAGCTGCGCGAACAGCTCGACCCGAACAAAACCGTCATGCAAAACCTCTGCGGCGATCAGGATACGGTCATGGTCGCCGGTCAATCGCGCCATGTCTACGGCTACCTGCAAGATTTTCTCTTCACCCCCGACCGGGCCCGTACTCCGGTACGAATCCTCTCCGGTGGGGAACGAAATCGACTGCTGCTGGCCCGTCTGTTCACCCGTGAAGCGAATGTCCTGATCCTCGATGAGCCGACCAATGATCTTGACCTTGAAACCCTCGATCTGCTGGAGGAGATGCTGGCCGATTTCAAGGGGACCCTGTTTCTGGTCAGTCACGACCGGGATTTTATCAACCGGGTCGTCACCAGTACCATCGCCTTTGAGGGGGGAGGCCGGATTGCCGAATATATCGGTGGCTACGACGATTGGCTCCGGCAGCGTCCGTCATCCCCGGATGAAAAACCACAGCCGGTAGTTCAAAAACCGGCAGAAAAACCGGCGCCGGGCAAACTGCGCAAGCTGAGCTACAAACAGAAACAGACTTTGGCCAAACTGCCGGCGCAAATCGAGACGCTCGAAGCAGAGCAGTCAAGACTGCATGACAGAATATCGTCCCCGGCATTTTATAAAGACCCGGCGGAACAGATCGCCGCATGCAACAGACGCCTTGCCGAGATCGAACAGGAACTCAAGCAGGGGTATGCCGTGTGGGAAGAACTCGAAGCGATCGACAAGGGCCAATAATCAAATTTTTCCCTGGCAGCAATCAGGAGAACAAGGAGTCTTCAATATGGGATGGTTTTCAACTATTATCGGCGGCGGGATCGGCGCGCTCATCGCTGGTCCGTTCGGCGCGATCATCGGCGCGGCTATCGGTTCAACGCTTGGCAATGCCGGGCAGGGGCTCATCGGCTCCGGCCAGGGAATCCGGTTTGAAGCCGAACAACGTCAGGCCCTCTTTTTCACCGCCGCTTTTTCCATGGTCGGCAAACTCGCCAAAGCCGACGGCCGCATCTGTGAAGAAGAGATCGCCGTGATCCAGCGGGTGTCAAAAGATGTGATGGGGCTCGATCCCCAGACCCGTCAATTTGCGCAGAATATCATCAAGCAGAGCATCGACAGCCGGGAGACCTTCAGCGATTACGCCCGGGAGTTCGGGCGCCTGTTCAGCCAGGATCAGGACATGTCGACCTTCATGATGAGTTTTTTGTTTGAAGTGGCGATGGCCGATGGCAAATTGCACGCGGCCGAAGAAAAACTGCTCCTCGAAGCGCGACAGGCGTTCAGGATCAACGCGGCGGTGTATCAATCGCTCTACGGCCGCTTTGTCAGGCACGCCGCACCGACACTCAGCAAATCGAAACATTACGCAACCCTCGGGGTGAGCCCGGATGCGACTCAGTCCGAAATCAAGAAGGCGTATCGGGAGAAAGTGGCCGAGTATCATCCGGACAAGATCCAGAGCAAGGGACTCCCGCCGGAATTTATGAAATTTGCCAACGACAAAATGGCCGAGATCAATGCCGCCTATGATGCGATCAAGCGCTAACCAGAAAAAAAGCTGTTGACAAAATAAATTCACTCCCTATAATGCTGACTAATTTTGTCACGTTTAAAACTTGATTCATTACAGGAGGTTCCATCCATGAAAAAGTATGTCTGTACAATTTGCGGTTATGTCCATGAAGGGGATGCCCCCCCGACAGTCTGCCCGCAGTGTGGCGTCGGCTCTGATAAATTTGTCGAGCAGACCGCCACGGATCTCGCCTGGGCTGATGAGCACCGGATCGGCGTCGCCAAAGATGTTGACACCGAAATCATCGAAGGGCTGCGTGCCAATTTCGTCGGCGAGTGCACCGAGATCGGCATGTATCTGGCGATGAGCCGTCAGGCTGACCGTGAAGGGTACCCGGAAGTCGCCGAAGCGTACAAACGGATCGCTTTTGAAGAAGCTGAGCACGCTGCTCGCTTTGCCGAACTGCTCGGCGAGGTGGTTGCTGCCGATACCAAAACAAATCTTGTGATGCGCGTCGCTGCTGAACACGGCGCCTGCATGGGGAAGAAGAAGATCGCAACCAGAGCCAAGGAGCTCGGTTATGACGCCATCCACGACACCGTGCATGAAATGTGCAAAGATGAAGCGCGCCATGGTCAGGCGTTCGCCGGCCTGCTCAAGCGTTACTTCTCCTGATCTACGCTTCTATCGATTCGGCCCAAAAAGCGCCTCTGATTTTTAGAGGCGCTTTTTTTAGGTTGTACTCAACGGCGCAATATCGATACCCTGCCGATTAAAAGGACCCAACAACCGATCCGTTTTTTTGGAGGAGAGAGTGTCTCTTACTGCATGGCAAAAACCGTTTATTATCGGGATCGTTTTACTCGCAAGTTTAACCGTCTGCGGCTGTGACAAATCGCCTGCGATCTCCGCTCTGCCACAAGGAGCGGTGATTCTCGCCTTCGGCGACAGTCTGACCTTTGGCACCGGCGCACCGACCGGGCGATCTTACCCGGATATCCTCTCCGGCCTGCTCAACCTGCCGGTCATCAATGCCGGTGTGCCCGGCGAAATATCCGCTGCCGGGATGGCCCGTCTCCCCCGACTCCTGGCAGAGCATCAACCGGCACTGGTTATTCTCTGCCACGGTGGCAACGATTTTTTACGGCGCACAGATCCTGCCTTGGTCGAAAAGAACCTGCGTGCAATGATCGAAATGACCCGGGCGACCGGAGCCGAAGTGTTGCTGATCGGCGTCCCGGCTTTGGGGCTAACCGTCTCCACCCATCCGCTCTACAGCCGGCTGGCTGAAAATCTGAGCACCCCCTTCAACGACGAGATTGTAGAGAAGCTGCTGCGTGACCGGTCGCTGAAGAGCGACGCGATACATCCGAATGAGCAGGGGTATCGGCTGATGGCCGAAGCGATATCCCTGCAGATTCCGGTCCTGCCAATCACCCCCTGAATAAATAGTTTATGCCTGATATTTTTTTCTTATCACCACTTAAGAGAATGGTTACAATGCACGTCGTTTATATCTCGTCACCCGGGAGGACCTTTTGTTAATCAATTTTTTACCTGGCCCGATTCGCGGCGTTATCGCCTCTCTTTTGATGGGGTTGAACATTCTCGCAGTGAGCCTGCCAATTTTCTTTTTTTCGCTTCTTAAGTTGATTATCCCGGTTCCCCCCTGGCGGCGCTTCTGTACTGTTATTCTCAACAACCTTGTCAGTCTCTGGACCTTTGTCAACGGCTTTCTCTGGGCGCCACGCCCTAAGCATATTGAGTGGCGGCTCGCTGCCACCGATGGCCTCGATTTAAAAAGCTGGTATCTGGTAACGAGCAATCACCAGAGCTGGTCCGACATCTTTATCGTTCAAGGGGTGCTTAATCGACGTATCCCGCAGCTTAAGTTTTTCCTGAAACAGGAGCTGATCTGGATTCCGATCATCGGTCTTTGCTGGTGGGCCCTCGACTTCCCGTTCATGCAACGTTACAGTCGCAGCTACCTGAAAAAACACCCGGAAAAGCTCGGCAAGGACCTTGAGACCACCCGTCGTGCCTGTGCAAAGTGCAACGACCAGCCGACCTCCCTCTTCAACTTCATGGAGGGGACCCGCTTTACACCGGAGAAACACCGGCAACAGCGCTCCCCCTACACCCATCTGCTTAAACCAAAAGTCGCCGGAACCGGTCTGGTCTGCGACGTCATGGGGGAAAAGCTCAAAACAATGGTCGACATCACCATCAACTATCATGGTCAAACGCCAACCTTCTGGGATTTTGCCTGCGGACGAATTAAACAGACCAGCATTATTATCGAATCCGTACCGATTCCCGAAGAGCTGCTCGGCCGCGACTATGCAACCGACTCGAACTTTCGCAAAAAGTTGATCCGCTGGGTCAACAGTCGCTGGGCAATCAAAGATGCCCTGCTCGACGAAACCGGGGAAACATAAGGTCACGTCAAGGTCAACCTTTGACAATGACCCGGATGATTCTCCTGCTGGTTCAAAACAGTTTTTGCCGGGCGCTGTTGCATTCTATGCTAGAAACGCGCAGTGCAAAAACGGTAGAAGCGTTGCATCATTTCCCTCACTTGCGGGCCATTACGGATCATTAAATCATGCATGAACATGTCATCCTCACCCTCGCTTTGATCCTGATTGCCGGTATCGCCTGTCAATGGCTCGCCTGGCGGTTAAAACTGCCGGCAATTATTTTTCTTCTCACCTGTGGAATTCTGGCTGGCCCGCTGCTCGGCTGGCTGAATCCGGATCGACTGCTCGGGGATCTGCTCTTCCCCTTTGTCTCACTATCCGTTGCGGTGATCCTTTTTGAAGGGAGTCTGACCCTCAGATTCCGCGATATTCCGGGGCTGGAAAAAGTAATCCGCAACCTGATCACCTTCGGCGTCTTGATCAGTGGTGGCATCGCAACTCTGGCAACCCGGTTGCTGCTCGGATTCTCATGGGAACTGGCAGCACTCTTCGGTGCCATCATGGTCGTCACCGGGCCAACGGTGATCATGCCGATGCTCCGCTCGGTGCGCCCCAAAGAGAATGTGGCCAACGTCCTGCAATGGGAGGGGATTCTCATCGACCCGATCGGTGCGATACTGGCCGTACTGGTCTATGAATTCATCGTCTCGGGAAGCATGCAGATCGGCATCGTTGCCGGACTGTTCGTCTTTGCAAAGATCCTTTTTATCGGTCTTTTTTTCGGCATCGGCGGCGGCGCGCTATTCAGTCTGCTGCTGCGCAAATACTGGGTCCCCAAGTTTCTGCACAACGTAATCGCCCTGACCATGGTTTGCGGCGTTTTTGCCCTCTCCAACCTGCTGGAAGCCGAGTCAGGTCTGCTGTCAGTAACGATTATGGGGGTCTGGCTGGCTAATCGAAAAGGGGTTGATCTGGAGGATATTCTCAACTTCAAGGAAGACCTCAGTCTGCTGTTGATTTCACTCCTCTTTATTGTGCTGGCAGCGCGTCTTGACCTCCCCCGTTTTCTGGAGATTGCCTGGCCCGCAGCCGGAGTCTTCGCTGTGCTTCAGTTTCTGGTACGCCCCTTAAGCGTCCAACTCTGCGCCCTCGGCTCAAAACTGACGGTGGCAGAGCGACACCTCTTGTCGTGGATTGCCCCGCGCGGCATTGTTGCGGCGGCCATCTCTGCCCTGTTTGCCATCAAACTCGAAGCGATTGGGTACCAAAATGCCAGCCAGCTGGTGCCGTTGACCTTTATGATCATTATCGGTACGGTTCTGCTGCAGAGCGCCACCGCCGGACCGATTGCTGACAGGTTGGAGGTTCGCGAACCCGAGCCGAGAGGTTTTCTGATTATTGGTGCCAATACCGTCGCCCAGTCGATAGCTCAAGCTTTAAAAGAGAGCGGATTTCGTATTCTGCTGACCGATCAAAACTGGTCGGCGGTCAGAGAAGCGAGTATGAAAGGGTTGCCCGCCTACTGGGGGAACCCGGTCTCCAAGCACGCAGAACGATATCTCAATCTGGTCGGTATCGGTCACCTGCTGGCGCTCTCCACTCACGTCGAGATGAACGCTCTGGCTGCGCAATATTACCGGTTGGAGTTTGAACCCCAACGGATCTACACGATCCGGCAGCAGCCCAAAGAGACCGGGAAGCCGGATGAATATATCGAGTTCAAGCATGGCGGACGAACGATATTTAATAAAAACATCACCTATCAGGATCTGGCGGAGCAGTTGCAACGGGGAGGGAAGATCAAAACGACCCATTTGACCGACGAATTCTCTTTTGCGCAATATCTGGCCGACGAAACCCGACAGCGCCTGCCACTCTTTGCCATCGACGAAGACGAGAGTGTCCACGTCTTCACCGATGACTCTCAATTTAAGCCAAAATCGGGATGGAGTATTCTGGCCCTCACCGTCGAAGTGAAGAGCGCTTGAGAGCCCACTATTTACAACACGTCCCGTTTGAGGGGCTCGGTAGCATCGAACCCTGGCTTCGCGAGGCGCGGTTCGGGATAACGTCGACGCGGTTTTTTGCATCGACCCATTTACCGCCGCTGGAAGATGTCGATCTGCTCATTGTGCTGGGCGGCCCGATGAGTATTAATGATGAAAAGAGATATCCGTGGCTGGTTCAGGAAAAACAATTCATTCGTCGCTGCATCGACGCGGGAAAATCTGTTCTGGGGATCTGTCTCGGAGCGCAACTCATCGCCAACGCCATGGGAGCCCGAGTCTATCGACATGACCGTAAGGAGATCGGCTGGTTCCCCGTTCAAGCGCTGCCGCAGGCTTTAGACTCATCCTTTTGCTTCCCCCCCGAAACGCTCGTGTTCCACTGGCATGGCGAAACTTTTGATCTCCCTGAGGATGCGATTCTGCTGGCGCGAAGTGCAGCGTGCCAGAATCAGGCCTTCCAGCTCGGGCGATCGGTCGTCGGTTTGCAATTTCATCTCGAAATCACAGCAGAAAATGCGCGCGAGATGGTCAAACCGTGTCAGGCGGAGCTGTCACCTGCGCAATATGTGCAGTCCGCAGCAGAAATCCTGAGTGCGAAACCGCAGCAGTACGACACGATCAATCGTCTCATGACAGAGCTCCTCGT
>JACUTX010000118.1 GCA_014859615.1 Desulfuromonadales bacterium
AGCGCAAAAAAGGCGTAACCCAAAGCAACATGGCGTGAATCATAGGCGAGGCCGTTGACTCGCCCGAAGTTTTGACCAGAAACGGACTTCGGATTCAGAGACCTGATAAGATCCTGAACCTGAAATTCTGTCGGCTGCGTATTCGTCACACTCATAAACCCTCAGCTTGGCGGTGCCAGGCGAACCCAGGTTGCATTATCAAATCGAATTGGAGCTCCAGCGTCCGGTGATTGCGCCACCACCCGTCCGGTCCCTTGCAGTTTAAGATTAAGCCCGGTCTGTTCCATCGTCCGCATCACCTGCCGGTAACTCATCCCCCGAAAATCCGGCATCGTCGCCAATCGTCCGGAATCATTGCCGGGATAGACGACCGGAACTGACGAAAAACCTCCATTATCAGACGCTGCGATCAAGGTCGTCCGGTCAATTTTTTCCGTCGGCATCACCTTCAGATAACGCAGGGCCTGCTCGGCAATACTGGAAAAGACCGGTGCGGCATTGATCCCTCCGTACCCCTTCCCTTCAGGCTCGTCGAGAACAACGAGAATCACCAGTTGCGGATCATCCGCCGGAACAAATCCGACAAACGACGCGACCGATCGATCCATTGAGTACCCTCCGGTCACCGGATCGACTTTCTGTGCCGTTCCGGTTTTCCCGGCAACCTTGTATCCGGGGACACTCGCTTTCACGCCGGTCCCTCCTGATTCAGCGACAGCCGTCATCATTTTGCGCACCTGATCGGCAACATCCCGTCCGACAACTTTACGCCGTACGCGAGGACGGTTCTCAATTTTGACCTGACCAAAGGGATCGACCACCTTTTCAACCACATAAGGTGACATCAGATACCCCCCATTCGCGATGGCCGCCGTCGCCATCGCCAACTGCAGCGGTGTGACCGTCAACCCCTGGCCGAACGAAATAGCTGCCAGATCGATTTCAAACCAGCGGGAAGGGTCATGAAGAATACCGTTGACTTCGCCTGGCAGATCGACACCCGATCGACTCCCGAAACCGAAGTCTTTCAGATAACCGTAATAACGCTCCCGCTCCAGCATTTTGCCGATCTTGACTGAACCGATATTTGAACTGAATTTCAGTATCTCTGCGGGGTTCATCATCCCGTATTTTTTATGGTCATGGATCGTCTTGTCGCTGACTCTATACGACCCATTCTCACAGTCGATTCTACTTTTTTCGGTGATGACCCCTTCGTTCAGAGCGGCCGCCATCAAAAAAACCTTGATGGTCGAGCCGGGCTCAAACGTGTCAGAAAGTGCCCGGTTGCGCCAGTCACCGGGCTGGTGCTGCTGAATTGCATTCGGGTTATAATCAGGCTGATTGGCCATTGCCAGAACTGCACCGGTCATCGGATTTATCAGGATTGCTGTACCAGCCTTCGCTTTTGTCTCCCGGAGCCCTGCCGCCAGCTCTTTCTCAACGATATACTGTAGATTTTTATCGAGAGTAAGGTAAAGGTCACTCCCTTGAGCGCCCCCTTCCACCTTGCTGTCGGCACCCGACATGCCGCGCCCCAGAGCATCACGCTCCATAACCAGAAAACCACCTTGTCCCAGCATGGTCGAATCGTACGCCAGCTCCAACCCCTCCAACCCCTTCGGATCGAGTCCAGTAAAACCGATCACCTGGGCACCGATTTCAGAATTCGGATAATAGCGCCGATGTTCCTTGATAAAGCCGACACCCGGGAGTTGCATCGCCCTGACCCGATCGCTCTCACTCGGTGTAGCCTGCCGCTTTATCCAGAGAAAATTTTTCTCCGAACGCATTTTATCGCGGACGGTGCGGCGATCCATCGACAGGGCGTCCGCCAGCATTTTTGCGCTTTTGTCCGGCGACTCAATCTTCGACGGCACGATAAAAAGGGAATCGACCCCGACACTGACCGCCAGCTTTTCACCATTACGGTCAAAAATCGTTCCGCGCTGAGCCAGAAGCGGAATCGTCCTCTGGTACTGCCGATCCGCTTTCTTTTGCCACCGTTGCTGACCGATAACCTGCAACTGAAATGCGCGCACAACAATAAAGCCGAAGGCCAGAATAAAACAGATGGCGACCAGCCTGATACGAATCCGTATCCATTTTTCGCGCTCATCCATTATCTTATTGTCACCACCTGTTCAGACGAGGGCATTCTTAAACTGAGACGGGTTCTGGCCATTTGCTCAATCCGCACCGGATTACTCAGCGTGGCAGCCTCGATCTGCAAAAGATTCCCTTCCTGCTGGAGAGCACGGAGACGGTCCTGTTTGGATGAAATTTTATATTCGAGACTAACCAGTTCAATACGTGACCAGACAAAGACCAGTGCGAGACACATAAGGATTGCGACAAAGACAAGAATGGGGAAGAGACGGGGACGGCGCAACGCAAAACCGTTCAGTTTCGGCATCGGCCTGATAATCGATTCAGCCATAATATTCTCCCTCGTACAGATACAACAGACCTTTTTACAAAAACTCAGGGGAGACGTTGGATCGCCCTGACGATAGCACTTCGTGCGCGCGGATTCCCCGCGACTTCCGCTTCCGTCGCCTTGAGCCCTTTTCTGGTCAGCATCTCCGCCCGAGGTAGCTGACCGCAAAAACAGGCTGGCGCCCGTGGCGGGCAATGACAACCTTTAACTTCATTCCGAAAAGCCCGCTTTACGAGGCGATCTTCCAGAGAATGAAAACTGATCACAACAAAGCGTCCACCGGGGTTGAGCAGCTCAATCATATTGCTCAGAATGCTCTGCAACGCCCCAAGTTCATCATTAATGTAGATTCGCAACGCCTGAAAAATCCGTGTCGCCGGGTGTATCCGCGATGGAACCCGCCCTTTTGGCACTGTATCCCGAACCAGTTCCGCCAGTTGCCAGGTGGTCACAAGCGGAGTTTCCAAACGGGTCGCAGCAATTTTTTTAGCGATCTTTCCGGCCCAGCGCTCTTCACCATAATCGCGAAATATCCGCTTCAACTCGTATTCGTCGGCACTGTTCAAAACTTCAGCCGCAGTCTGGGGCGCATCGGGCCCCATACGCATATCGAGCGGGCCGTCCGTACGAAAGGAAAACCCTCTTTCGGCCGTATCGAGCTGTCGGGACGAAACACCAAGATCGAGCAACATACCATCAAATCCGGTCATTTCGAGCTCATCGAGCACCTTCTGTGCGGCCGTATAATTTTCCTGCCGCAGGATAACCCGATCCCGATACGGGGCTAAAATTCCCCGGGCCGCCGTCAGCGCTTCCGGATCTCGATCCAGACCGACAAGAAGACCGTCCGGCGCTGACCGGTCGAGAATCAATCTGGCGTGGCCGGCACCGCCAAGGGTTCCGTCGAGATAGACTCCCCCCGACTTCGGGCCAAGAAGTTCAATAACCTCGCCCGGCATGACCGATGTGTGACGAAACACGTCTGGCATCGTTCACCCCTCTACATTCCGAACTGACTCAAAAAATCCGGACTCTCCTGCAGACGCGACGCAGCCTTGTCTACAATCTGCTGGTACAAATCAGCTTCCCAGATCTCAATCCGATTCTCCATACCGACCACAACAATGTCTTTTTTTTCGTCACTATTGAGATGCGCATAGTGGCGAAGACTGCGCGGGATTGGCAGACGTCCGAGTTGATCAAGGGCAACCTTGGTGGCCGGTGTCAGCATCAAAAGCTTCATTGCGGACTTTTCCGCCGAGTTCTCCTGACGGTCTATCGATTCTTTAAATGCAGCAAATTCAGATGATGGATAAGCATGAAGTCCGGGACTGACCGACTTGGTAACAACCAGCGAGTCTTCCCCAAAATTTTCAAGAAGCAGATCCCGCAGTTCCTTCGGAATACTCGCCCGACCTTTTGAGTCAATTTTGAGATGAAACTCACCGTAGAACACGCGCACCACCCGATTGAATAATTTTACATGTATTTACACTAAATAACACTTTCATGCACTATAATCAGCACTTGGTGGAGTGTCAAGAAAAATTCCGAACAATTAATGGCTTAGCCCTGTTGTTAAGGTCACAACCAAAAAAAGTAGTTGGTGAGTTCTTGGCTATAGAAGGCGGATTGCAAAAAGGATCAAGCAAAGCGTTTCAAGGCCGAAAAGATATAATGACGGCGGGAAATGTGCGTGTATAAAACAAAAAAGCCCACCCTTTATTAAAGGTGGGCCGGTAGAATCAGCGGCTGACCAGATCAGACTTCAGGGGCGGGGAGAATCAACTCAACCTCTTCCACCCGTTGTCCATCCATTTTTTTAACAATCAGCCCGATGCCATCAACCATGCACTGATCACCTTCATTCGGAATGAAACCGAGAGCCTGTAGGACAAAACCGGCCAGAGTGGTCACATGCTCTTCCGATAAATTCAGATCAAAGCGACTGTTGACGTCCCGGATCGTCAGGCTGCCGTCAATCAGGAAGCGCCCTGGGGCGAGTTCACGAATCAGCGCCTCTTCAATATCGTACTCGTCTTCGATATTCCCAAAAACTTCCTCAATCACATCTTCCAAAGTCACAATCCCCTCGACTCCGCCGTATTCATCGACCACCATCGCCAGATGGATTTTGCGGACCCGAAATGATTGCAACAACAGATTGACCGGCTTTGACTCCGGTACAAAATAGGGGGGACGCGACTCTCTTTCGATCTGAAACTCTTCAGGCCGATTCACATAATTGAGAATATCCTTGGAGTGAATAATCCCGATAATATTATCGATAGTCTCTTTATAGACCGGAAAACGTGAGTGACGGGCGGATTGCACCAGCGCGAGCACCTCAGAAAAAGAGGTACTCGCCTCTATACCTGCCACTTCCGTCCGGGGGACCATCAGATCGCGCACCCGACTCTGCGAAAGTTCAAACACGCCATGCAGCATCCGACGCTGCTCTTCGGCGACCACACCGTCTTGCTCGCCAACCGAGATGATACTCTTGATCTCATCTTCACTGAGCAGAGGGCGGTCCTTCTCACTCTTGAACAGGCGGGTCAGAAGACGGGACATTCCCGCAACCAACCAGATCAGCGGGGCCATAAACCACATGATCAAGAGAATCGGCCGCATCACCAGAAATGAAACCCGCTCCGGATTCTGGGCGGCATAGGTTTTGGGGAAGACTTCAGAAAAGATAAGCAGAACCGGCGTCATGATCAGGATCGTCATCAACTCTCCCTGTTCGCCGTAGATCCTGATAAAAAGTGCGGTAGCAAAGACCGATGCAGCAATATTAACGAAATTGTTACCGATCAAAATAGCGGATAACAGCCGATCGGGATGGTCGAGAAGCTTGTCGAGTCGTACAGCACCGGGTCGTTTCTTCTCGACCAGAAATTTCAGCCGGAACCGGTCGAGGGCCGTCAGGGCCGTTTCCGACCCGGAAAAAAATGCGGAGAGGAGAAAGAGGAGAAACAGACCGGCTAAATAAAATGAGATATCTTCGTTC
The DNA here is from genome assembly GCA_014859615.1 of Desulfuromonadales bacterium. Taxonomy (GTDB): domain Bacteria; phylum Desulfobacterota; class Desulfuromonadia; order Desulfuromonadales; family UBA2294; genus Kmv16. The sequence continues at coordinate 5,454 of JACUTX010000118.1, forward strand.
ATAACTCTCTTGGCTTCGGTGGTCATTTATTTGGCGAACGTGAGTTTACCGCATGGAGGAGATAAAAACAATCACCATAAACGCCTCGAATGATTGAAAGTCAGCGTTGCTCATGCTATAAAATACGACCAACCTCTATCCCAAAAAAGCGACCCTTATGGACAACGCCAGCAAACTTCGCTATGACAAACTCTGTACGGCATTACACCATCACAACTACTGTTATCACGTACTCGACAGACCGGAAATTTCTGATTCTGAATATGACGAACTGTTCCGGGAGCTGCTGGCGTTGGAAGAGAAACACCCCCATCTCATCACTCCGGAATCGCCTTCGCACCGCGTCGGTGCCCCCCCGCTGAAAAAATTCAGGCAGCTCAGACACGTCGAACCGATGCTTTCCCTTGAAAATGCAACGAGCGCCGAAGATTTACGGGCCTTTGATCAGAGGCTTAAACGGTTTCTCTCTTCTGAAGCCGACATTGAATATATATGCGAAATGAAACTCGATGGGGTTGCGGTAGAACTTGTTTACGAAAATGGTCGACTCACAGCCGGATCGACACGGGGTGATGGCCAGACCGGCGAGGAGATCACCGCTAACCTCAAGACGATCGCTTCGATCCCGCTGGTTTTGCGCGAACCTTTTCCGCCCCGGATAGACGTTCGTGGTGAAGTCTATCTGCAGCGACAAGATTTTCAGGAGATGAACCGCCTGCGCGAAGAAGAGGGGGAACCGTTATTTGCCAATCCACGCAACGCTGCGGCAGGGAGCCTGCGGCAACTCGATCCGGCCGTAACCGCCAGCCGGCCACTGTCGATATTCTGCTATGGTCTCGGATATGCACAGGGGGTCGATTACCGGACCCATGCTGCGATGCTCAAACGGTTTGAACAGCTCGGCCTGCGGGTTAATTTGACACAGACCCGGGTTGTACAGGGGATCGAACAGGCGATCAAAACTTTTTTCGAAATGGAATCGATTCGTGACACGCTCCCCTTCGAGATCGACGGTATGGTTCTGAAAGTCAACCGGACCGATTTACAACGGGAGCTCGGCGAAAAGAGCCGTACACCCCGTTGGGCGATTGCGGGGAAGTTCCCCCCCAGGCAAGAGACAACCAAGGTCGAATCGATCACCCTTCAGGTCGGACGCACCGGTGCCATCACCCCGGTCGCCAATCTGAAACCGGTCAGCATCGGCGGCGTCACCGTCGCCAGGGCCAGCCTGCATAATTGGGACGAAATCGAACGTCTCGATATCCGGGTCGGCGATACGGTTGTCGTCGAACGGGCCGGAGATGTAATCCCTGATGTCGTCAAAGTTCTGGTTAAGATGCGTAGTGGAACCGAAACCCGCATCCCTCTGCCTAAAAACTGTCCGGTCTGCAACGCAGCGGTTTCACGCATCGAAGGGGAAGTTGTCCCGCGTTGCCAGGGGTTGACCTGCCCGGCCCGCCTGAAAGAATCGATCAAACATTTCGCGGCGAAAAACGCCATGGATATCGACGGTCTGGGCGATCGTTATATTGACCAGATGCTGCAAAAAAAGATAATCAGAAGCGTCGCCGATTTATACCGTCTACACCCCGAAGATTTGTTTCGTTTTGAACGAATGGGTGAAAAACTGGCGGAAAAAATCATAACGGCCATCGACCAGAGCCGACACCGTCCCCTCTCCCGCCTTCTTTTCGGTCTCGGCATCCGCCACGTCGGCATCCACCTCGCCCGGATACTCGCACGCCAGTTCGGAACGCTTGAGGCTCTTTCAACAGCGACAGAGGAGGAGTTGTGCGCTATCCATGAAGTGGGACCGCAAGTCGCGATGAGTGTCACAACTTTTTTTGCCGACAACAATAATCGACGGATTCTTTCCGAGCTCAAAGAGACTGGAGTCGAACCGGGGAGCGACGTCAAACAGAGCGGTGGGGTGTTCAGTGGCAAAACTTTTGTCTTTACCGGAGCCCTCACCCTCTTTTCACGTCAGCAGGCAGAACAACAGACGGAGCAACTCGGCGGGCGGGCGGCAGGTTCGGTGAGTAAAAAAACCGATTACGTTGTGGCCGGACCGGGAGCTGGCAACAAACTTGATCGTGCCCGGGAACTCGGCATTACAGTACTCACGGAAGAGGAGTATCTTGAGCTGGTTAATAAAGGGGTGAGTAATGGGTCAGAAGAGAGCAACCGTCTGTTTTAAGGGGCATGTTCAAGGGGTCTGGTTCAGAGCCTTTACCAAACAACAGGCCGACCGGCTTCAGATCTGCGGCTGGGTCCGCAACCTCCCGGACGGAAGCGTTGAAGCGCTTTTCGAAGGGATCGAGTCAGACATAAAGAATCTGATCACGATATGTCAGGATGGACCACCAGCAGC
>JACUTX010000404.1 GCA_014859615.1 Desulfuromonadales bacterium
GGCAACAGCAGTAGCCCACATGCTGTGCGGTTTGAGCAGGGTGCTGAATGATTACGTTTTTCTTGTGATTTTCATTAGTGCTGAACAGTTACAGAATCTTCTGCCAGAGCCCCCCCTTAAATAACCAAATTTTTTGACTTGATCTCCCACGCTGTGCTAACAGTGCAAGAATTTTTTGCAACGAAAGAGATGATCCCGATATGATCCACCTGAGCAACATCAATAAACAGCACGGCGCCCAGATCCTGTTTCAGAATGCGAGTCTGCAGATTCTCCCCGGCAGCCGGAGCGGTCTGGTCGGACCGAATGGCGCCGGGAAGTCGACTATTTTTCGCCTGATCACCGGTGAAGAGGTCGCCGACAGCGGTGAAATTATCTGCGCGAAAAAGACCGTTATCGGTTATTTTTCACAGGATGTCGGGGAGATGTCAGGGCGCTCGGCCCTGGCGGAGGTGGTTGCTGCATCAAAAATAACCGTCGAACTCGGCGATCAGATTCAGCAGATGGAAGCCGCCATGTGCGAACCGATGGATGATGACGCTCTGGCCGCCCTGCTCGAACGGTACGGTAACGCTCAGGAGGAGTTCGAGCATCGCGGCGGTTACGATCTCGAAAGTCGGGCCCAGGCGGTGCTGACCGGTCTCGGTATCGGCCCCGACGAGTACGAGCGTCCGGTCGAGGCGTTCAGTGGCGGCTGGAAGATGCGGATCGCTCTCGCTCGCATTCTGACGCTCAATCCGGATGTCCTGCTCCTCGATGAGCCGACCAATCATCTCGATATTCAGTCGCGCGAGATTCTGCTCGAAGCGCTGCAACGGTTTACCGGTACGGTTATTCTGGTGAGCCATGACCGACATTTTTTACGGGCAATTGTCAACCGGGTCTTTGAAATTGATCATGGGGAGATGCGTGTCTACGAAGGGAATTATGACGACTATCTGGCTAAAAGCGGTCGACAGACGTGGGCGGTCTGATCTCTTTTGACAAACAGATAGAAGTTGGATACAACATTGCTGTTCGCAGATGATGATAACTGTTTGGGCCATTTATTTATTGTGAGTGTGAGAGATATGTCTATTCGTGCTGTTAAGATTTTTTTGGCTCTGGCCGTCCTTGGCGTATTTTTGACCGCCTGTGTAGAAGTTAAAGAAGCCGGTAAATCTGTCGGACATTCCGCCAAGGAACTCGGTATCGCCATTGGTCACGGCTCCCGGGACGCCGCCAGAACCGTCTCCAAAGGGACGGTCGAAGCTCTGGAATCGGTCGCTGACGGGATGGAAGAAGCGGCTGACAGTGTAAAAAAATAGCCTCTGCAAACCGACTGAGCCAGCTTCTGATCCCGCCACCCCAAGGAGATG
>JACUTX010000405.1 GCA_014859615.1 Desulfuromonadales bacterium
GGTGAAGTTTTGGTGGGTTGATTTTTAATTCCTATTCTCGGACAGCCTCCTAGGGTGGCTCGAAGAATCCCTGCGAGGAGAAGCTTCTAAGCGTGAAGAGATCTGGTCGCAAAGTGTTGCTGTTGGGAGTGCAGAGTTTTCGTTGAGAACTCAGACGGCGTTACAGCTTCGGGGGCGCAATCGAGTCATTACCGGAAATGATGATGTGTTTGCGTTGACCCAGCGATTGTTATTCTGGTCTTTTTCGACATAATGAACCGGTTTTCGACGCGGCTTTAGCGGGCCAATTGCAACAGTCTGTTACGAGGATCGGATCTTGATCACGGTCTCCTGCGTTAGGCTCGATCCTCTTCTCTTTTACAGTCCATCACTCAAGGCACGCCGATAAGGTGAAAAACGGATGGCAAGTATTCGCAGCAACATCAAAACGACAACCAGAGCTAGCAGCATGACCACCCGGCTTGTCTCCATGTCGCGGTACCAGAAGGCGAGAACTTCGGTCAGCAGGGCAACCAGAACCGTATCGATGATGTAGGTTACTTTCACGCGCCCTTCGATAAAATAAGCCATAGCCGTCCGGAAAACCTCGACCATCGCCAGTACTCCGAGAATCCCGACCAGAATTGTCTGCAGGCCGTTGTGCGATGAGGTGTCGATCGTGCGGCTCAATGCCAGGTCGAAAATCTGATTGAACAGGTTGGCGATACCGATGCCGATACTGGCCAGAATGGCAAACAACAAGAGACAGAGCAGCAATCGAATCATGGTGTCAAAAAAAATACCGGCCTGGTTTTTGTCGGGAATTGCTAAATTCATCATCTTCTCCTTTGTTTGCAGCGATTATTCAGTTGCGAGGTTAGGGGCGGATGAGAAGAGGGTTAAGGTTATGCAAGAGAACTTTTTAATCTTGACTCAAATTTATGCGGGATTCCTTTGCATGTTGTTCTTAGTTCCATTAATCTGAACAGAAACACGTTTTTAAAAAGGAGAAGTATGAACGGCGACGGTGAAGGCGGATACTGGCTCTGCCACGTCTGTGAGTTGAAATCGATCGGAAAGAGCAGGGTTTGCGCGGCTTGCTTTAAAACCACCTGTGACAAGCATCTGCGCCATGTCACCGCTTACAATCCGGCAACTGGTCTTTATGAGCTGCAACCGATCTGTCTGCACTGTGCCATCGAATCGTCTCTGTAACGGCCCTTGCAGCTGCTGCAGGGCGAAAAAGCGCAAGGAACAGGGGGTTAGATGTCCAATCCATATCGGTACGGTTTTGGAGTAAAGGTTGCGTTCGGCTTTGATCTGGTCATTGAGAAGATCGAACTTTTTCTTGACCGGCGCGGGTTCAAAGTCACAAC
>JACUTX010000119.1 GCA_014859615.1 Desulfuromonadales bacterium
GCTGCTGAGCAGCCAGTTATTCGCTTGTTTCATCGGCATAAAAGAAAACCTCTCTGTAAATTTGGGTATAGGCAATGCTCTGTTTTTCGCGCCAGCAGCTGAGCGCATCGATCATGGCGTCGAGTCCGCAATGATAATAGTGTATTTTCGGCCCGAGCGGCAACCGTTCTGGTAATCCGGTGACGCGGCGGAGGACCGCGCAGATCACTCAAGAAGGGCGCGATGCCGATCCCGGCGGTAATTAGCTCGTGCATAAAAACCCTTCTTGTTGTTGCAAATCAGCGACTCAGTCAGCAGTCACGGTGATGGCAATGGCCTCAAGGGCCTTGGCCATGTTTTGCACCACTGCGCAGTCGGGCACTGCATGACGCCGGGCCAGGAATTCAGGATCGTTATAACCGAGCCAGACCTGGCCAGCCGCATCCTCCCAGACCAGAGCCTTGAGCGGCAGATCGATACCGACCGTCTGCGCGCACTCCATAAAGGGCGTCCCGCCCTGCGGATTGCCGAATATGAGCAGCTCGGCGGGAAGCAGGGTTTTGCCGACGGAAGCGGCCCCCTTGGCGTGATCGATCCGCACAAAGACCTGCAGACCTTTTTTCTGCGCCAGGGTTTCGAGCCGATCGATGGTCTCCTTGACGGAAACCGCACTCTTGCGCGTTACCAGCCCATCAACCGCAAATGAGGGGGGAGTCGTCAGCAGCAACAACAGGAACGAGACAAAAACGGTTTTCATCATTAACTCCTTTCGTTGACAATCTGTGTTAACAGAGGATCTCTTCCAGCCGGATCGTTTTTCCCCGGCGATCTTGCTCTGCCGCGGGGAGAATATCCAGACTCGGCCAGAGTCCGGTGACCAGGGTTTCGGCATAACCGGACTGCAAGCCGACCTCACACATATTGTGGCTGGATTGCAAAGCCGGGTAGCTGAGGCGCTGCCAGCCGCAACGGATCTTTTTATCTTCGGGGGTGAGCAGCAGATACCAGCCATCCGGTGTGCCGTCGTTGGCAGGCATGCCGATCACGCCGCTGTTGAGCCAGGCCCGCTCGGCGATTTTTTCTCCCCAGGGGATGCCGCTGTGACCGCCGATCAAAATATCGCTATCCGCCAGCGCCAGTTCCTCCTCTTTCACCGCGCGCGGAGTCGAGGGGAAGATAAAGCGGTTATTCTGCCGCACGCCGCCATGCACGACCCTGATCCGCTTCCCGGCGAGCCTGAAGACAATCGATTTCGGCAGCCGTTGCATCCAGAGGCGGTCGGCGCTTGAGACCTTTTGCGTTGCATACCGGTACCATTCAACCGAGAGCAACGAACAGGTCGTCTCTTCTGCAAACCCGCAACCGCAGTCCGGGGCATCCGCTCCCAGCGCTTCCTCGCAGTTCCCCTGCACCACCGCAATCCCCCAGTCGCGAATCAGCTCCAGGGTCTCCTGCGGCTCGGCACAGTAGGCGATCAGATCCCCGGTGCAGATAATCTGCGTCGGAGGAATCTGCAAGGTCTCAGCCCGCTGTCGCATGGCATGGGTCGCGGCGAGGTTGCTGTAGGGGCCGCCAAAAATCAGCACCGGCCCGCTCAGGCGTCCCAGGTTCAGCTCGATGCCCGATTTTTTCATGCCGCTTGATCCTGTTTAAGCGACGGCTCTGCCGTTTTGCCGCCAATCCAGAAGCCGAGACAGCCCAACCCCATCACGACAACGGTCAACCAGAGGAGCTTGGTGTATTTATGGGCCTCGCCGAGCAGCTGGCTGTAGCCGCTCGATTCGGTGAAGTAGAGCACCGAGGCGGAAATCGCCAGGACAAAGCTGAGCAGATAGCTCCAGAGCGGGATGTCCCGGCGCTTCCCCCAGAGCGAAAAAAAGATCACCGGGGCGAGATAGAGCGAGGCGGTGCCGCTCACCGCCACGGCGCTGAACAGATCCTTGTTTCCCCAGAAGACCAGCAGCAGACCGACCAGCATGAAAGTCGCCATCACCGCCCGGCCGTTGCGCAGACTCATCTTCATCACCCGCATATCGACCGCCAGTAGCTTGGCTGAACTCGAGAGGGTGCTGTCCAGCGTTGACATCGCCGAGATCACCAGCGCCGCGTTGAACAGCAGCATCGGCACTGTCCCGAGCAGCATCATCAGGGTCTCGTTCATACTCGCCCCCTTGGCCGCATGCGCCCCGGCCAGCACACCGAGACAGCCGAAGGCGATAATGCAGATGATGCTGATCCAGGCGGCATGCAGAAAACTTTTCCGAGTTGTCGCCCGATCAGCCAGAAAACCACGATCCATCATCACCGGATCGTGCATCGGATAGCTCCAGATTTGCAGCAACGCCACCAGCATCAGGATCGGTCCGGGCTGGTCGAAGACAAATGGCTTGAACCAGAGGTCTTGCAGCTGCACTGTCTGGCTGCCAACCACCAGCGCGATCAGCAAAACCAGGGTGCCGAGAAAGATCACCATCTGGAACACATCGGTGCGCAGCGAGGCACGCAGGCCGCCGAGCATCGAATAGAACAGGGTAATCGCTGAGAAGCCGATGATGGTCAAGGTATAGGCCTGACTGCCGGCGACCCCGAACAGAATGCCGATCACCAGCAGATTGGCGAACACTTCGCTGATCAAGCGAACTCCAATGACGAAATTGTAGCAGCCGGTCCCCCAGCTGCCAAACCTGGCCCGCAGAAAGTCCTGCACGCTGTTAGAGTCATGTTCGAAGCGCAGACTGTCGACGATCTTCCCCCCGGTTAGAAACGAAAAGTAGTAGAACGCATAAGCCAGCGTCCCCCAGATCCCGTAGTAGAATCCGAGGATCGCCGCGTTCATCAGTGAGCGGGCAAAGATCCAGGTGGTGACCTGGGAGAAGGTCAGACTGAGCAGACCCGGCTGGCGGCCACTGGCGCCGAGACCTTGATAAAAGGCGCCTTCGCTTTGTGCGCGGGGCGAGAGAATAACTGAAGCCAGCGCGACAAAACCGGCAAAAGCGGGGAGAACATAGTCCATTACAAAAGACTCCTTTGACGAATAGTCTCTGACGTTTTCTCTATAGTTGTGATCAGCCACAGGGTGAATGGCAGGGGTCGGTTGGAACCGATTTCAGCACGATCAGCTTCTCCTGCAGCATATCGCGCATGGTGTAGCCGATGCCGCCGACCCCGTATCCGGAGGCGCGCCGTCCGGCGAAGGGCATCCAGTCGGTGCGAAAGGCGGTGTGATCGTTAATCATCACCGCCGCAGCATCGAGTCGGCGGGCCGTGTCAAAAGCTGCCTCCAGATCGTTGCTGAACACCGCCGCCTGGAAGGCGACATCGAGACTGTTGGCACGGCGGATCGCCTCGCACCGATCCTGACAGGGATAAACGCAGACCACCGGGCCGAAGATCTCGGCGGTCGAGACCAGCGCGTCGGCTGGCGGATCATAGAGAACTGTCGGCGGGTAGAGGGTCTCTCCCAGCGCTTCGCTGCCGGTCAGGCGCAGGGCTCCACCGGCCACCGCCGCCTCGACCCATTCGTGCACCCGGATGACCTCGCGCGGCAGAATCAGCGGCCCAACCTCGGTCGCTTCGTCACGCGGGTCGCCGACCACCAGCTGCGCCGCACCGGCGGCCAGCTGCTCGGCCAGCTCGCGGGCGAGGTCGGCAGGGGCAAAGACCCGCTGCACCGACACACAGACCTGGCCAGCATGATAGAAGCCCCCCTTGAGGAGCGCGGGGATGACCTGTTTGAGGTCAGCCGTCGCGTCGATGATAACCGGCGCCGCGCCGCCATGCTCCAGCGCGCAGCGCACACCAGGTGCCAGTTTGGCGCGCAGAGACCAGCCGACTTTGGCTGAGCCGATAAAGGTCAGAAAGGCCAGCCGCGGGTCGGTAGCCAGCTGCTCGGAAACCGCGTTGTCACAGACAATCGGCTGGCACCATCCCTCGGGGAGTCCGGCCTGTTGCAGCAGTTCGCACAGCCGCAGGCAATTTAAAGGTGTGGTCAGTGCCGGCTTAACAATCACTGGACAGCCGACCGCCACCGCCGGAATCACCTGATGAACGATCAGGTTGAGGGGGTGATTGAAGGCACTGATCGCCAGCACCAAGCCGATCGGTTCGCAGACGGTGAAGGCTGTGCGGCCACGGGTCGCGGCGGTGTGCCCCATGGGGATCTCTTCGCCGCGCATCACCCGCAGCAGCTCGCGGACCGCCAGCCCGATACCGTCGATGGCGCGGCCGACCTCAACCCGTGCATCGCGTAGCGGCTTCCCCCCTTCGGCGGCGATCAGCCGGGCAAAATCGTCCGCTTCGCCAGCCACCAGTTCAGCGAGCCTCTGCAGGATGGCGATACGTTCATCGACCTCCAGCCAGCCGTCCCGATCCTCTGTCAGGCGGGTCGCGGTCGCCAGCATCCGTTCGGCATCGTCGGCGGTCTGCAGGGGCAGGGTTGCAAGCAGGCGCCGGTCAAAGGGGGAGACGACGTCTATTTGTCCCGTTTTATTACGATCCGGTTTGCTGGTCATAGCAGACACACTTTCTGTTTGAGTTCATCGATCAGCACCCGTTTGTTTTCGCTGTAGTCGACCGGCAGACAGATCAGATGCACACCCCCCTCGGCCAGACAATGCTCCAGCAGGGGAGCAAAGTCGCAAGCCGCTGTGACCCGATGACCGGTTGCCCCGTAGCTGCGGGCATACAGGACAAAATCGGGGTTGTTGAATTCGAGGCCGAAATCGGCGTAGCCCATCGCCTCCTGTTTCCAGCGGATCATGCCGTAGGCACCATCCTCAAGGATCAGCACCACCAGGTTCAGCTTGAGGCGCACGGCGGTCTCCAGCTCCTGACTGTTCATCATGAAGCCGCCGTCGCCACAGACGGCTACAACCTGCTTTTCGGGGTGGAGGCGCGCCACCTCCAGAGCCGACGGCAGGCCGGCACCCATGGTCGCCAAGGCATTATCGAGCAGCACCGTATGCGGTTCGGCGGCGCGGTAGTTGCGCGCAAACCAGATTTTGTAGATACCATTGTCGAGAGCAATCACGCCGTCGGCCGACAGCATCCGGCGGACATCGGCGACGATCCGCTGCGGCTTGAGCGGGAAGCTCTCATCCCTGGTACGATCAAGCAGGTGCTCGTCGAGCTGCTCCTTGACCTGACGAAAATATCGACAATCTTTCTCCACCCTTCCCAACGCCTCGGTCAGTCGCTCAATGCTGTCGGCAATATCGCCGATCACGCCGAGTTGGGGGAAATAGACATGGTCGACGCTGGCGGGGAGAAAGTTGATATGGATGACCTGCTTGCCGCCATGTTCCATTAAAAACGGCGGCTTTTCGACCACGTCGTGACCGACGTTGATCACCAGGTCGGCACGGTCGATGGCGCAGTGGATGTAGTCATCGCTGGAGAGTGCCGCCGTGCCGAGGCAATAAGGGCTCTGTTCGTCGACCACCCCCTTGCCCATCTGGGTCGAGAAGAAGTAGAGGCCGGTCTCGGTGACAAAACGGCTCAGGGCAGGAAAGACCCGGTTGCGGTTGGCACCGGCGCCGATCAATAGCAGCGGGTATTGCGCGGTCCGGATCATCGCTGCCGCTTCGTCAATCGCCTTGGCGGCAGCAACGGGCCGGTGGGCATGGGCGCGCTGGAACAAGGCAGCCGCTGCGGGTTCGACCGGTTCGCGGGCGATATCTTCCGGCAGCTCCAGATGCACCGCCCCGGGACGCTCCTCCATCGCCTGGCGAAAAGCTTCCCTGACGATGCTCGGGATGCGCGCGACGTTGACAATCTGCCTGGTATATTTGGTCAGCGGCCGCATCATTTCGACCACGTCGACAATCTGGAACTGCCCCTGCTTGCTGGTCTTGATCGGCTTCTGGCCGGTGATCATCACCAGCGGGAAGGCCCCCAGCTGCGCATAAGCAGCACCGGTCACCAGGTTGGTCGCCCCCGGCCCGAGAGTCGCCAGGCAGACCCCCGGTCGGCCGGTGAGGCGGCCGTAGGTGGCGGCCATAAATGCGGCCCCCTGCTCATGGCGGGTGAGGATCAGCTCGATTCTGGAGGTGCGCAGCGCTTCGAGGAAATCAAGATTTTCTTCCCCCGGTACTCCGTAAATTCGTTCAACCCCTTCGTTCTCCAGCGCTTTAACCAGTAGTTGGGCAGCATTCATCATTTCCTCTTTTGTTTTTAGATGCAGTGATTTTACTTAAAAATGTTCGGCAGCGGCCTGTTGCCAAAGCTTCTGATAAATTTCGGGGGCGGTTTTGCGCACCAGCGATCCGTTCTCAAGACAGGGATAAATCGCTGCTAACGGTTCACATTGAGCAGCGCCGGTGCGGCGATAGATTTTCTGACGCAGGTTGTCGCGCAAGTCGCAATTTTGTGAGGCGCCCATCAACTCAAGAGCGGCGTTAACCGTCGCCTGCTGAAAATTGGCGACGCGCGGTGCCTTGTCGGCGACAACCAACCCTCGGGCCAGGTGCGGGGCCTGGGTCGCAACTCCGGTCGGGCATGTATTGTTATTGCATTTCAGTGCCTGAACGCACCCGAGAGAAAACATCATCGCTCGAGCGCTGCAACAGGCATCGGCGCCGAGAGCCATGCGGGTCAGAAGATGAAAACCGGTGGTTATTTTCCCTGCCGCGATAATTTGGATCTGGTCGCGCAGTCCCGCCCCAACCAGAGCACTGTGGACAAAGGAGAGTCCGTCGTGGAGTGGAAAGCCGACCGAGTTGGTGAATTCGAGCGGTGCCGCGCCGGTCCCCCCTTCGCCGCCGTCGACGGTGATAAAGTCGGGGCTGATGCCGCTTTGCAACATCGCCTTGCAGATACCGAAAAATTCACGCATCTCGCCAACACAGAGCTTGAAGCCGACCGGCTTGCCGTCACTTAATCGTCGTAATTCGGCGACAAATTCGAGTAGTTCCAGCGGCGTGCTGAAAGCCGAGTGGGCGGGGGGCGACAGCACGTCCTGCCCCAGTGGGACATCGCGAATGGCAGCAATTTCTGGCGTGACCTTGGACGCCGGAAGGATCCCGCCGTGACCCGGCTTGGCCCCCTGCGAAATTTTGATTTCGATCATTTTAACCGCCGGAAGTCTTGCGCGTTGGCGGAAGGTGTCAGGGCAGAATTTTCCGTTTCGATCACGGCAACCGAAATAACCGGTACCGATCTGCCAGACCAGATCGGCGCCCCCCGCCAGATGATAGGGGCTGATCCCCCCTTCCCCGGTATTGTGATAAAATCCGCCTGTTTTAGCCCCCTGGCTGAGGGCTTGGATCGCATTATGACTCAACGCACCGAAGCTCATGGCCGAAATGTTAAAGATCGAGGCGCGGTAGGGTTGGCTGCAGCCAGGCCCGCCAATCAAGGTCCAGGCTTTTTCCGGATCGGCTTTGCCGGGTCGGATCGAATGGTTGATCCACTCGTAGCCGATCCGATAGATGTCACGATGCGTGCCGAAGGGGGTCGTGTCGAGGGTTTTTTTAGAGCGCTGGTAAACAACCGAACGTTTCTCGCGGCTGAAGGGGTGTTCTTCATCATCCGACTCGATAAAGTACTGCTGGATTTCCGGACGGATCGATTCGAGCAGAAAACGAAAATGTCCCAATATCGGGAAATTGCGCAGAATGGCATGCCGGGGCTGCAAGATGTCATAACAGCCTAACCCCAACAGCACCGCCAGCGGCAGCAGCAACCAGAAATTACCACTGTCGACAACTCCAAGAGAGATGACAATTCCGGCCGCCAGCATCATGCAGACCAGAAAAACCGTTCGTGACCATTTTTCCAGCAT
>JACUTX010000120.1 GCA_014859615.1 Desulfuromonadales bacterium
CATACGGGGGGGGATTAATCGCGGGGAGGATCGTCAGATTAACGCCGAACGGTTTGCTGGTCAGTTGACGACAACGATTAATCTCTTTGATCAGGGCGTCTGGAGTCGGTTGCGTCAAGGCGGTGACAATCCCGAGACCACCGGCATTGGATACGGCCGCCGCCAGATCGGCTGTTCCGACCCACATCATCCCCCCCTGCACGATCGGATAGGTGACGCCGAGCAACTCCGTGATTCTCGTCTGCATAAGAGATCTCCTCAATTAAATATTGAAAGTGTCAAAGCTTGCGAATCATCCCCTCCTGCGCCACGGACGCCACCAGCGTCCCTGCGCGGGTAAAAAGATTCCCCCGGCTGAAACCACGACCGTGAGCTGCATTCGGGCTCTCCATCACATAAAGGAGCCAGTCATCGATACAAAAATCGCGATGAAACCACATGGCGTGATCCAGACTTGCCGCCCGGATTTTCCCCTGGGTAAAGGTGAGACCATGCGGTAACAGGGCCGTGCCGAGCAGAGAATAGTCGGAAGAGTAAGCGAGCAGCACCCTGTGCAGCGCCGGATCGTCGGGGAGATCGCCATCGATCCGCATCCAGATCGCCTGAAACGGTGGACGGGGTTCAGGGTGAAGAAGATCGGTCGGCTGTACAGGCCGCAGCTCAACCGGGCGTTGCCACTGCAGAAACCGATCGAGTTTGTCCGGAATATCGGCCAGAGCTTCCTTGCCGAGTTCCGTCATATTCAGCAGCTCTTCGGGACCCGGCACCTCGGGCATCTGCGTCTGGTGCTCAAGCCCCCCTTCGCCGATTTTAAACGAAGCTGACATGTTAAAAATCGGCTTGCCGTACTGGATTGCCACAACTCTGCGGGTCGCATAACTGTTGCCGTCGCGAATCCGATCGACTTCATAGACAACCGGAGTCTGCTTGTCGCCGGGACGAAGAAAATAGGCGTGCAGTGAATGGGCATCACGTCCGGTCACAGTCTGGCTGGCGGCAGAGAGGGCCTGAGCGAGAACCTGTCCGCCATAGACATGAGGACTCCCGATATCGCGGCTTTCACCGCGAAAACGATTCTCATCAAGTCGTTCCAGAGTTAAATGCTTGAGTAAATCTTGCACAATATTATTCATAATCGTGATCCTGTAAATCTGCTGAAATGGTTACATCACTTCTAACATTTTTTGGATCATGTTGCTATCCGGTTTCACGATTAAACAAAAAGAGAAAATGAATCGTTTCGCATTTGACTGCACCGGGAAAAATACGTTGCTGATAAACAAAAACAAGCTTTCACTTTCGGCAGATTTTTTATATAATCCCGCGCCATGATAACTCTAATTATTCTGCTCTATCTGAGCGTTCTCGCCTTTTCGTGCCGACTCCAATATCTCAACAACCTCCACCTCAAGCAACATGGACATGAAATTCCGCCCGGATTCGAGGGAGCCATCGACCCCGAAGGTCTGGCGAAATCGTCCGACTATACTCTCGCCAAAAGTCAGGTTTCGCTGGTGCAGAATCTCTTCGACAGTTCTCTGACCCTGCTCTTTATTTTCGGCGGCCTCATGGCTCGGTACGACGGATGGCTCGCCGGTTACAATCTGCAGTTTATCACCGCCGGGCTCGTTTTCTTTCTACTTTTGTCGCTGATCAAAACTGCGCTCGACCTCCCTTTCGATATCTACAATCATTTCAGGATCGAGAGTCGCTTCGGTTTCAACAATATGAGCTTCAAGCTCTGGTGTACCGATCAGCTCAAATCACTCTTTTTGTCGACCCTCTTCTTCATCTTTCTCGCCAGTATCGCCTTCTGGCTGATCCAGACCGCTCCAACAAGCTGGTGGCTCTGGGTCTGGATCGTTATGATCGCCTTCGGTCTGCTGATGATGATCATCTCCCCTTACGTTATTGAACCGCTCTTCTTCAAATTTGCGCCGCTGCAGGTCGAAGGACTCGAAGACAGGATCCGGGCGATGATGGAAAAGACCGGTCTGTCGGTGAGCAAGGTGCTGCAGGTCGACGCGTCGAAACGGAGTGGGCACTCCAACGCCTATTTTACCGGCTTCGGCAGACAGAAGCGGGTCGTGCTGTTCGACACCCTGCTTGAGCAGCTCACGCAAGAGGAAATTCTGGCGGTTCTGGCGCACGAACTCGGACATATGAAGAAAAAACATATTCTCAAACGGATGCTTCTGATGGCCGGAATCGCGCTTTTTTACTGTTGGTTTATCTATTTTCTTATTGGTTGGGACCGGCTTCCGATGCTTGTCGGCATCGAAGAAGCGAGCTTCTATGCCCGGGTGGTGATCCTCTTCTTCCTCTCCGGCATCCTCACCTTTCCGCTCACGCCGCTCTTTAGCCTTTTGTCGCGCAGAGATGAATATGAAGCCGACCGCTTTGCCTCCGATCTGCACGGCAACCCCGAGGACCTGGCGACGGCGCTGATCCAGATGGGGAAGGAGAATCTCTCCAACCTGCACCCCCACCCGCTCTATGCGCGCTTCTACTACTCACATCCGCCGGTGGTGGAACGGGTGCAGAACCTGCGCAAGTTGACAGCCTGATTACAAGGCCGCTCAACAGCCGCCTCTCATCTCCTTTTTCAAGGAACCGCATGCATGTCTCATCGAAAGTTCGGGCGGCGTTGCACGGCAAGACTCTTCTCGATTATTTGTCGACCCGTTATACCTACCTGCCGCCCGAAGTCTGGCAGCAACTGCTGCAGGATGGGAAAATCAGCTGTCAGGGGGTCATCGTCCGGGATGAAGCGCGAGTTGTTGCCAAAAATGATCTGATCGGCACCGAACTCCCCGATTTCAAACCACCGGCCGTCAACTTCGATTACACCATCGTCTACGAAGACGAGTGGCTGCTCGCCATCAACAAACCGGCCGGATTACGGGTACACAGCAGCGGAAAATTCGCCACGGCCAACCTGATCTACCACCTCCGCCATCTCCACCACCCCGCGTACCCGGCGGCCAATCTGGTCAACCGTCTCGATGCCGACACCTCAGGTCTGGTGCTGTTGGCAAAAGAGAAGTCGATCCTTGGTCATTTAATGCGGCAGTTCGCTGACGGGCGCGTCGACAAACGCTATCTCGCTGTCGTAACCGGTCGTCCCGATCCCGACTGCGGCGTGATCGACCTCCCGATCGGACCGGTCAGAGGCGCACGGGTTCCCCGTTTCTGGATCGACCAGGCAAAAGGGAGGGCGGCCGTCACCCGTTACAAAACCGTTAGTGCACTCGACAACGACGACACCCTGCTGGAACTGCACCCTGAAACCGGGCGCACCCATCAACTCCGCGTCCATCTTGCAGCGATCGGTCACTCGATAGCCGGCGACGCTCTCTACAGCATGAACGATAACGACTATCTCAACCATCACCGCACCCCACCCACACCGGGTATCCTGCAACGTCAGACACTGCACAGTCTGCAACTGCAATTCTTCCATCCTGGCCTGAAGACCATCTGCACCCTTACGGCACCACTGGCTTCGGACATCGAGCAGTATATTCAGAGTCGATCAAAAAAATAACTATTCAGTACTATTGTGAATCATCATAAAGACTTAAAAAGGTTGTCATCCCCAATAATTCTATCAAAGAATCGTTGGCGTTGAAGGCTGGATTCCCGATTACACCCTCGGGAACGACACCTTTTCGCCGCTGCTGAATAATTACTCAAAAACATAAATAGTCGGCGATGTGCCAGATGGAAGCCGATCACTAAAATCTGCCAACATAGTCAAAGAATTTTCACCATTTTTCAATTTGCTTGTCATTTAATACTACATTAGTAACAAATCATGCGAAATAGGTATTGACTAATGGTGGGATATAAAAAGGAGGCTACATGGCTTTTTTATGGAGCAGTAAACTGGAGACCGGGTTCCAGAAGATTGATGCACAGCACCGGAAACGGGTTGATCATTTCAACACCATGATCAAAGCGTGTCGCGAGGCGAAATGACGGGGGAAAATCCCCGATCTTCTTGATTTTCTCGACAATCATATCCGCTTTCATTTCTGCGAGGAAGAGGAAATGATGCATGCCAAACGCTATCCCGAAAAGAATCAGCACCTTGAGCAGCACCAGATTTTCCTCAACGACGTCGCCATAATGAAGCAACAGTTCCTCACAAAGGGGGCATCAACCTCACTGCTGATTCAGCTCAATACGGCGCTGATGCAATGGATTATCGATCACATCAAAAAGGTCGACATCTACGTCAGGTACAGCAGTAACCTCGCTGTCTCGACTGCGACGCTGTGAGCTTTATCATTCTGGTGGACAGCGTCAAATACTTTGCGTTATTTTTACAAGTGCATGAGCGGGAGACCGCGTCTGACCGACTGAAGAAACCAGAGTCCCTTTTTTCATCAGACCAGGTTGGCCTTTTTGAGACTTGGTGTTATTACTCTGAACTAACGAGGCAAAAGCACTGTGAACCCTTTTCATACCCCGAATCCACACGACACCGAAGGGTGGCGGCAACGCTGCTTTCATATTATTTTCGGCTACGACACGAAATCAGGGCGCATCTTTGATGTCGTCCTGGTTCTCGCCATTCTCTCCAGTGTTGTCATTGTCATCGCTGACTCTGTCAACGCTTTGCATGCCCGCCACGGCAACATCTTCAGCATAGCGGAATGGACATTTACACTGCTCTTCACTGCAGAATACCTGATACGTCTCGCGATTATACGTCAACCACTACACTACGCGCGCAGCTTCTATGGTGTGGTTGACTTACTGTCACTTCTACCGACCTATCTCTCATTGCTGTTCCCGGGCCTCCATTTTCTTGCCGTACTCAGAGTCTTACGCATCCTGCGCATATTCGAAATACTGCATATGCGTCGTTACACTCGTGCCTCCAGTGTTTTGCTCGACACCTTGTTCAATAGCTGGCGCAAAATTCTTGTCTTCCTTTTGGCGATGTTGACCATCATCACCATCTTCGGCGCCTTGTTATACATTATCGAAGGACCTGTGCACGGATTCACCAGTATCCCCATTTCCATGTACTGGGCGCTGGTGAGTGTTTCAACCGTAGGCTACGGAGACATCTCCCCGGCAACCCCATTTGGCAAATTAGCCGCATCGTTCCTGATTATGATCGGCTATGGCATCATTGCCGTACCAACCGGCATTTACACAGCAGAATTGGTGACATCCCTGCGTACCAGAACCGATGGGCGGGCTTGCGAATCGTGCGCTAAAGCCGATCATACCACTGATGCGATACATTGCCGCCACTGCGGCACCCTGTTGCTTGAAACAAAAAAAAACAAATAGTTACCGATTCAAAAAATTATGTCTCGTAGTCTCAGCGTTTCCGTAGCTCAAAATATCCGCAATCAGTCAAAATAGCTTCGACATAAAATCAAAAAGGCCAGATGAAAAGCAGCATCGGCACTGAAACAGCGGCAACGATGATTTCCAGCGGCAGCCCCAGCTTCCAGTAATCACCAAAGCGTAACCCGCCAGGACCAAGGATAAGGGTGTTGTTCTGATGCCCGATCGGTGTCAGAAATGCGCAGGAAGCGCCAATGGCCACGGCCATCAAGAAAGGATCGGCACTCACACTGAGTGTGGAAGCGGTTCCGATGGCAATAGGGCACATCACGGCCGCAGTAGCGGCATTGTTCATCAGGTCGGAGAGAAACATTGTCCCCACAAGAATCAGCGTCAGCACGGCAACAGGATGCCCCTGTGCCAAACTCTCAATCAAAAAGCGTGCGATCAGGTCTGCCGTGCCGGTCGTTTCCATCGCACCAGCGACCGGAATCAGTGCTGCCAGCAACACGATGACCGGCCAGTCAAGCGCTTCATAGACCTGACGTGGCGGAACGGTACGCAGCGCCATCGATGCAAGCACGCCCATCGCAAAAGAGACGGCAGCCGGAAGGAGCCCGAAGGCGGCGGCGCCGATCGCGAGGAGCATGATCAGGCTCGCTTCAAAAACCTTGCGTTTGTTGGGGATGCGGAAAACTCGCTGAGCCAGAGGGACACAGGCGTTGTTTGCTGCAAATTCGGCAATCGACTCCGGCGGACCTTGCATCAACAGCAAATCACCCGACTGAAGGGGAATAGATCGCAAGCGCTTCATTGATCTCTTCCCTTCACGGGAAAGCGCGAGCAGATTGATCCCGTAACGTGTTCGCAGCAGGATGTCGCTGGCCGAGCGCCCGGACAATGGCGAGCCGGGGAGGACAGCCAGCTCCATCAGTGTGACCTCGCCGGATTGATCCGGGGTATCAGATGCGGATTCTTTTTCGCTCTTCGGGCTTCTCTGCTCACCCCGCCGTTTCGAAGCAGCGCCCACCGGTGGAGCAGACTCTTCGTCTTCAACTTCGTCAGACTCCTCGGAGGTGATCGACTCCTCGAGTTTCAGGTCCAGAATAGACAGAACATCGGTCAACGAGTCCGCTTCGGCCTCGATCATCAGGATATCACCCTCATACACTCTGCGGGCGGGGTTGGCTGCGATGAGCCGAACCTCTCTCTTTACCAGACCAACGATCTGGGTGTCGATATCGGCGAGTTCAGCCTCGATCTCACGCAGGCTCATGCCGTCGGCTTTGCTCCCTTCCTGCACCCGGACTTCGGTGATGTAAGCGCCGGATTTAAAGCCTTCGATCCCCGACTGTTGGCGCGCCGGCACCAGACGCCAGCCGATGAGTGTGATGAACAGCAACCCTGACAGCGCAACGGCCAGTCCAATCGGTGTGAAGTCAAACATGGCAAAACTGCCCAGACCGGCTTCAACGCGAAAACCGGAAACAATCAGGTTTGGCGGCGTACCGATCAGTGTGGTCATGCCGCCGAGAATGGTGCCGAAGGCCAGCGGCATAAGCACCTGTCCCTGGGCGAGTTCAAGCCGTTTTGAGACGTGGATAGCCACCGGCATCAACAGAGCCATAGCACCGACGTTATTCATAAAACCTGACAAAATGGCGCCGAGACCCGTCAGCGCGGCAAGACTGACAAGGCGACCCGCGTTTGCAGGCAACATGATGCGCGTCAAAGCATCGACAGCCCCCGAGTTTTGCAGGCCACGACTCAGGATCAGGACACAGGCGACCGTAATCACCGCCGGATGTCCAAAACCAGTGAACGCCTCGGCAGGCCCGACCAGTCCGGCCAGCACGCAGGCCAGGAGTGCGCCCGCCGCCACCATATCATGACGCCAGCGTCTCCAAAAAAACATAGCAACAGTGGCCGTCAGAATTGCTAGAATCATCAATTGATCGTTGATCATAAATACCTGACGTGTTGATGAAAAGCGTTGAAAGGGGTGCGTCTCAACTCCCGACAAATGCCTTCAACTGCTTCATAGGATCCCTTCGCGGCTTCGCGTGAGGCTATCTCAGACATTGACCCGCTCCTGTTCAATATAGGAGAGCAGCTCCGGTCGCAGGGCTTTTTCGGTACCAGTTCACCGGACAGCCGAGCAGGTTCTCCAGATAAAACGGCACATCAAAGTCGTGCATTGAGGTGGCCGGACCGTCAAAGGTGACCATCACATCGACATCGACATCGCTGCCGCTCGTCGCCGTATCGCGGGAGGTATAGTCGAACAGGGGCAGCAAGGTCTTTCCCAGCGGTGCGGAAAATATATACGCGGCAACAAACAGGTCGGCGCGGTGGCGGCGTTGGTGTTTCTGCTGAAGATGGAGTCAAATTGCCACACCGACGCTCACCTCTTGCATTCC